>JAIOPQ010000002.1 GCA_021413825.1 Spirochaetia bacterium
TCAATCTTTCAGTTTCAAAGTATTTCATGCCTGCGATGAGGCCTCCCGGTTTTGATTCAACACCTCGTCGACTGTCGTATAACGGTAGCGGGCAGTCGCGGTGTCGAGCCGCAAGGTAACTGCCAACTATTGCAAATTTGGAGCCTTGCGGCTCGATATCGGCGAACGTAGTGAGCGAACGACTGAGCGCATGTTATGCTGAGGTCCGCTGACACTGAACGCGATAATTGTCGCTGAATCCTATCTGCCGCCTGAATTCTACTAATTCAAAGCCTCGAAATACCAAAATAAAGCAATTTCACTGAATCCTGAAAATAAGACAAGGCAGATAGCCCTGAAAACTGGCTCGGCTCTCGTCTAAAAACCATACAAATCATGTCAAAATTGGAAAAGTGCGCTAACGATCAGAATTCCCTACCCCAAAATACACGAAAAGCGATCCAGTAGCTACTCAAAAAGCAATCGAAAGCGCAAACTGAGAGAAATCTATCACACATTCCAGACGAGAGACGAGCCCACAATACAGCGACAAGGCAGCAAAACGTGAGAAATCTCACAGAACCCAAGAACTTGAAAGGGTACGGTTTCAGGACATGGGTAACAAAGTAATGTCAGGACATAGGTAACACTTCATACGTAACTTCAGTTAGTATTTTCGATCCAAATGGAGGTACTAACAATGCCATGGAAGGAGACCCGTGTTATGGACCAGCGAGAAGACTTCGTTATCCAATCGTTCGATCCGCGTATCAATTTCAGATCCCTGTGTCGTAAATTTGGTATTAGCACCAAAACCGGTTACAAGTGGAAGGAACGATACGCTGCTTTAGGCCGGTTAGGCCTTTGTGACCGATCCAAACGTCCCCATCGTTCAAACAATCAAGTTCTGGAAGACGTGGTGTGTGATATCATTCGTCTCAAAACAGCTTATCCCAAATGGGGCCCTAAGAAAATCCATGATCTCTACCGGCGGATGTTCGAGCCTGTTAAAACACCCTCGCTTAGCACCTTTAACCGCATTTTCGAAAAAGCTGGCCTTGTAGTTCATAAGCGCAGGCGGAAGCAATCTAATCCCCAGCGTATGCAAAGTGCAACCCCCGTTCTTTCGCCCAATGATCTCTGGACGGTCGATTTCAAGGGCTTCTGGTATACAACTCTCAAAGAACGTTGCGAACCCCTAACGGTCCGGGATGCCTTCTCCAAATACATCCTCTCGATCAAAACCCTGCCTTCCTCACGCACCGAGGACGTTCAGGCTGAGTTCGAACGCCTATTCAAGAAACACGGCCTGCCTAAAGCGATCCGCTCTGATAATGGACCTCCCTTTGCTCATACTCGAAGCCTTCTTGGCTTAAGCAAACTCTCCGTCTGGTGGATGTCCCTAGGCATCAAACTCGATCGCATAGAACCTGGTAAACCTTACCAAAATGGCGCGCATGAACGCATGCACAGAGACCTCAAAAACGAACTACAAAACACCATCCCGGGCGATCTCAAAATGCACCAAGCCGCCTTTGATCAGTGGCGTGAAGAGTTCAACCACAAACGGCCGCATGAGGCCCTTAAAATGAAAACCCCGGCCAGCTTCTATGTCAATTCGGATATCCCTTACGACGGCGATCCTGTGCAAATCATCTACCCTTTCGGCTTTACCGCACGTTCGGTGGATAACCGGGGAGCTATTTCCTTCTACCAAAACAAGGTCTTTATTTCTAGCGCGTTTGCTTATCGTCAAGTAGGCCTTAAACGAATTGATCCCAATACCTTCGGAGTCTGGTATGATCATCTGAGCCTGGGTCTCATTGATCTATCAACTTTTGTGTTTAAACCAATGAATTTAACTACCGTCTAAACCCGAAAAGTGTTACCTATGTCCTGAAACTAAAGTGTTACCCATGTCTTGACTATACCAAAGGGCATTGCCCATAACGGTCGCGGGGCAGTCGAGGTACCGCTAGCGCGAGCAATATACAACTATTATTTACAACTGTTCCGCTCGCGCTGCGGTATCTGCGAAGCCACGTCCAGCGTGGCGTAGCGAACGACTGAGCCGCTGTTATGAGCCTGTGCGCGAGGGTTTAACAACAGTCATTTCCTTTTTGTATCGATGGGCATTTCACGCTGCCAAAACTGCAAAACACGCAGCAATCTCCAGTTTTCGGCCGCAGCAAAACACCACAGTTTACACATTTATAAAAGAATTGACACGCGTTTGTCGGCATCATCTCTTCTTTTTGATAACCACAAGACGGACACGTGATGGTTGATTTCAGAATGACTTTAGTTACTTCAAT
>JAIOPQ010000115.1 GCA_021413825.1 Spirochaetia bacterium
CAATTGAATAACTTTAGACAGAGTGTGATGGGCGTTAACATGGATGAAGAAATGTCGAACATGGTTCAGTTTCAACAGAGCTACAACGCTTCTGCCAAAGTAATAAATACCATGAACGAAATGGTCGAGACGCTCCTGAAGCTGGGCGCATAACGTTAGTTGGGATAGGGTGAACATATGATGCGCATTACGGACATAATGAAGAATACCAATCTGGTGGGGAATATTTCCCGCCACCAGTACGAAATGGACAAAGTTGAGAATCAACTGGCGACGGGACAACGGATTCGCAAGCCTTCCGATGATCCGGCGGCTGCTACAAATCAAATGTTCTTTAGGACTCGTGTTGAAGAACTGGAACAATTCGAAAACAACATCGATGACGGATATTCACGCTTGATGTTGATGGATGGAGAATTGGATCGCGTGGGAAGTATTTTTCAACGCGTGCGCGTGCTGGCGGTTCAGGCATCAAACGGTATCTATCAGGGCGACAATGCGTTTGAACTAAAAAACGCAATGGCCAAAGAGATTGACCAACATCTCAGATCACTTATTGAAATTGCTAATGGTCGCGACGCCGTAGGTCGTCCAATGTTTGGCGGTGATGTGGTAGAACGCTCACCGTTTGAACCCATCATTTCAAACATCCGCGGTGGAAAGGGAATCGAGCTCGAGAACATGATCGTGGGCGTTGAATACCGTGGTAACATTGGGCAGCAGCTCCGGGAAGTAGAGCGCAGTCAGTATGTAGACGTCAATCTTCCAGGAAACAAAGTGTTCTGGGGAACTAACATGACTCTCACGGGTTCTGTTGATAATTCAGGCTATCGTGCGTCGACGGATCAAGTATTCAAAATTGATGGGCAAACAGTCCGCGTTGCAGCGGGCGATACGATTGATGATATCATGGATAAGATCAATCATGCGAACGTCGAACTAAAGGCTGCAAAGATTGGCCAGGATTTTATTTCCCTTCATACAACCAATCCTCATCAAATCTGGCTCGAAGACGTGGACGGGGGAACTGTGCTGCGCGATATTGGATTGATTAATCCGGAAAAGTCTGATCCACCAAATAACTACGCGGAAACCGCTCGTCAGTCCGGACTGAGCGTGTTTGACACATTGATCAAACTCAGAAACGACATGGTTGCTGGTGATCAGCTTGAGATTTCCGGTCGAGATTTAGGCAACCTTGATGAGTCGCTCAATAATATTCTGAGATATCGCGCAGAAGTCGGGGCGCGCCAGAATCGTATGGATGAGCATCAAAAACGAGTTACCTGGGATCAGGTTTATATGAAAGAACTTCTGGCAAAAAGCGAGGGCGTTGATATGCCTGAGGCGATTGTCAATCTGAAGTATCTTGAAGCTGTGCACAGTTATGCGCTGAACGTCGGGGCAAAAATCATGAAGCCAACCCTGATGGATTTTATTAGATAGAAAGGGAAGCTGAATGACTAAAACTACGCGCACACTGCAAACCAAAGCCCTGGGCCAGGTATCCGTTGAGGCGGAACAGATACTTGATTTTATGGAAGGGCTCTACGGATTTCGTGAGTTTACTGAATTCGCCCTGGTAGAAGAGGGGGAAGAGAACCCGTTCAAGTGGTTGCAGTCCACTGTGGAGCCTGGGCTTGCGTTTATCGTAATTCAGCCTGAGCTCATTTTGAAAGATTACGAGCCCGATATTGCTAAAGAGGATTTGCATTCTATTGGACTCGACCAGGTTCGAGATGCTTTGATCTTTCTGATTGTAACAATTCCCGAGAATGAGCCTGAAAAAATGACCGCGAATCTGCAAGGACCCATCCTCATTAATAAGAAAAGTAAGAAAGCACGCCAGGCCATCTCGCTGAACGAAGATCATTCGGTGCGCCTTCCGCTTCTTGCTGAGATGGAAAGCTGATGCTTGTACTAGCCCGCAGAATTAACGAATCAATTATGATTGGCGACGACATAGAAGTCGTTGTTGTAGATATCAAAGGCGATCAGATCAAACTTGGCATTCGTGCTCCGCGCAGTGTGTCCGTTCATCGCGCTGAAATCTTCAAAGAGATTCAAGATCAGAACAAGAAAGCAATGCAGAGCACGCCACAATCGCTGGACAAGCTCAAGAATCTCCTGGAAAAGAAGAAGTAGTTCTTGGTGGGTCTCTCTGGCCTGCTAGCTCCTATCCTTCTACTCCTGATAGCCCTTCCATTGGAAGCGGAACAACCACTTTCCAGCACCCTGGACTATCGCGTGACGAATCGCCGCTTCATTCAGGATATCCTGGTTGACGCGAAAAATGGCCCACGCCTAACAATTATTACAACCCATCCTGGAGTATGGGCATTCAAGTCGACGCCCCATGCACTCTACTACCAGTGCGTCGATTTGCAGGAATGTTCGGGTTTACTCCGCGAATTGGATGAAAAACTGCAAACTGGCCAGAATCTTGGTCTGCGCCTTCAGGGCGCTCGAATACTCGAAATAAAGTTCTTTGCCCAATAGGCAGAGAATGCTTGCCGGGGCTCGGCGGCTAAAGTACGATGTATCTATGATGGCACGTTTCGTATCATTGGTGTTTCTCGCTGTTCTGGCCTGCAGTTCGCCAACAAAGAATATCGACAACCCCGGCTCATTTACATTCGGAGTTCAATATCTCTACACAGGTGAAACGTTCTATGAAAGCGTGAGTGTGCGTGACAGTACCATGACGCGCACTTACTTCAACGATACGGGCAAGTGCAAACAGGCCCTTCGCTCTCCGTGCTGGTCGCAGGAAGATTTGCTTACTACTACGGCTGATCTAAGCAACGATGAGGTTGTTGGATTTAAGAAACTTGTGGAAGAGAGCGGATTTATGAATTCTGATCCGGATCCTGATGCGATTGCAGCCAAACAGAGATTCTATTCCTACAGAATTTCTGTTACGTACAAGGGTGCAACCCATCAGGTAATTACCGGCAGTTTTCCCGGGTCTACGTCTGCGCCCACTGCCGTGCGCTCGATCTATCGCCGTTTGATTGATTTCTCCAAACAAAAAAAGCTCGGGAACTGATCAATGCCCTCGGTCACCAAAATCCAGATCCATTCCTGATTCCACGGCAGACTTCAGGGCTGACATAACCATCGGCCAACCGATCTTTGTGTTTGTATAGGCTGGATCTCCCGCCATCCAGGAATTATGCAGGATGGATAATTTGGTAGTTTTGCCAACCGCTTCCAGTTTGTAAGAAACCCTGGATTCAAAATTTATGCGATCCGCGCCGTAGGCCGAACCCACTTTACACGTGTGCGTGAACTCTTGATTCTTCCTGAATTGCACGATCTTTCCATAAATATGAACCGTCTCCGGTCCCTGCGGACCCGGACCAACATACTCCATTGCGCTGCCTGGTTCAAACGTCGATCTAAGCACGCTGCCATAGTAAAGTTTCTTAACCATTGCCGGGTTGCTCAGCGCGTTCCAGACAGATTCAACCGGGGCCCCAATATAGATTTCATACTCGATATCAACTTCTTTCACTTCAGCTCCTCCTTGAAAAAATAGTGTATCACAGAATAGGGTGCCAGTATTGTAAAAACGCGACATGATTCAATCAGACGTAGGACTACCGCGTGGCATTCTGAATCCGGGATTGGGTTCGCAGAATTTCAACTTAACACGAAAGGCGCCTCCGGAGGCTCTAGGACAATGGATTGAACATTTCTGGATGGTTGACTGGGATTTGCGTGGGTGCGAACCGTATCTATCTCAGACTCTTCCGCATCCCAGCGTCCACGTCGTATTTGAGGAAGGGAAATCAGGCGTCATGGGCGTTGTTAAAGGTAGGTTCTCAACTTTATTGAGTGAGCAAGGAAGGGTCTTTGCAATCAAATGGCGTCCCGGTGGATTCAGGGGATTCGTCGAATTTCCAATCGCGAATATAACTGACCAGCGCCTGCCAGTTGAGCAGGTTTTTGGAAGCGACGGGAAACTTCTGGAAACCCAAATACTGGCTTCTGAGGATTTGGAGGAACAGATTCAACTAGCGTCTGGATTCTTCATTGAGCGTAAACCAGGGCCCGATGCGAACTTGACTTTGACTCATCAGATCATGGATCTTGTGCTTTCGTATCGAAACATTCTGCGCGTAGAAGACCTTGTGAATGTTACTGGCATGAGTAAGAGGAATATGCAACGTCTATTCCACGAATATGTTGGAGTGAATCCTAAATGGGTCATCAAGCGAGCGCGCTTGCATGAAGCTGTGGAGCGACTCGCGACTGATCCTGAAATTTCATTGCTCGATCTAAGCAATGAGCTGGGATATTTTGATCAGGCACATTTCATAAAGGATTTCAAAAGCCTTGTGGGTCGATCTCCGCTCCAGTATACCAAAAAGGAAACTGTTGATCCCATCCAGTAGCCCGCATGTTACTCTCTCAGTCGTTGCTCATGCGAGTTCCGAAAATCACGTCGCAGATTGGGTATGTAATGTTGAAATTACACGTACTCATAACTTTTCTGTCATGATGCTTCATGTGATGAGCACGCAGTCCGCGCGTAAACGGAAGTTTGAATATCCATGAGTCCTCAGGCTGATGGTACATTAAGTGTAACCATTCGTAGTTCAGAAAATAACCAAGCCCGGTTGCAACGAATAGAAATCCCACGTTATGCGTCACTGTTGCATATAATAGAATCCCCACCGGAATCGCAAAAAGCCCAAAAAAGAAAACAATCAGAATTGGGGGGAAAAGTATCATTTTAAAATCGCGCGTGGTTTCGCACTCCATGGCTTCTTCTGTGAAATAATTGTGATGCTGCAAGGTATGACGCTTGAAAATCAGCCCAAAATACTTCTTTTTATGATGCATTGGACCTTTGTGTCCAAAGTATTCCGCCAGATTTGCGTACAGAAACGTGACGGGCACAGTCAGGAGCTCAAGCCAGGTGGGAGCAGAAAGAAAGTAAATGCAAGCCGCAATGCCGCCCAGGCAGACAGTGGAGGTGAAAATAAGATGTCCGATTCCGGAATATCTCTTTGACACTTCTATCTTCTGATAGTTGTTTCTGAATTGCCGAATTTCTGCTGGAATTGAACTCATCTTACCCAGAACCTCTCGCCTGCGTTGAATTTTTCAACGCCTTGTTTTGTACTTTCGCTTCGCATAACAGGGTGGAGGTTTTCTGCTTCCAATGTGAGCGCTGCTGCAACTGGAAGCGAATACCCATCAATTGTGCTCTTCATGTCGGCAAAGAGAGCATCGCGCGGTTGCTCGCATACCTGCCGGGCAATTGACATGGCGCGGGCTAGACCTTTCCCTTTCTCTGTAAGTTCCCATACAAGACCAATTTCCCGTGCGCGCTCTGCCCGGATACGCTGTCCAGTGATAATGAGTGGGAGAGCATTTGCCATTCCGAGCAATCGCGGAAGATATACAGTTCCGCCATCAACTAGAGGAACACCCCAGCGCCTGCAAGCGACAGAGAACACTGCCTGTTTTTCCGCGACTCGAATATGTCCATGACAGAATAATTCCAGGCCGCCAGCGTATGTATAACCATGCGACACCGTAATTACAGGTTTGTATTGAACAATGCGCGACCCACCGAGAGGGCCCACGCCACTTGCAACGAACTCAAGCACTTCCTCTTCGCTTGCGTAAATATTTGCAAGCTCTCCCAACGCGGCCAGGTCAGCACCAGAGCAAAATGATTTATCACCGGCCCCATGAAGGACACAAACGGTTAGAGTTGGATCGTCTCTAAATTGAAGCCATGCCTCCGTGAATCGTTTAGCCATTTCACCGTTGACGCAGTTGTGAACCTCAGGGCGGTTCATTGTAATCTGAAAAATCTTACCACCAGGGACTGAATGAATTTCTGTGAGTAAGGTGGGCATCAGGCCATGTAACCGCCGGAAATATAATTCTCCAGATGCTTGATGATTATATGTTGTTCTTCGATGACTCGCTTAACAAGATCACCAATTGAAATGAGCCCTACGACGTGATTGTCATCATCGAGGACAGGGAGATGCCTGATTCGCTTTTCTGACATGATCGCCATCGATTCCATGACAGAATCTCCAGGATGGACTATGATTAATTCGCGACTCATGATATCGCGCACATGAGTTTCTCGAGAGGTTCTCCCATGGAGGATCACTTTTCGCGCATAATCGCGCTCAGACAACAGACCTTCCAGTCGGTTGTTTGCCATAACCAGGACGGCGCCAATGTTTTTCTCCGCCATGAGGCGCAGAGTGTCAAAGACGTAATCATCCGGATGGACTGAGACTACCCCCTGACCCTTTTTCTTGAGCAGATCCGATACTTTGACATTGTCGAGCATACCCACCTCCTGTTGGAACAATCCTACAGGTTCGAGTACCGGGCTTCAATTCAAAAAGAATACGAGAAAACCACCCCCAGGCTAGCTGGCAGCCTGCATCTCCATGACCTCTTCTGGATTTTTGTAGATTTTGAAGAAGACTGCCATTTTGGTCAGTTCGAGGACACTCCGGATTTGATCAGAAATTCGCACAAGAAACAGGTCTCCGCCGGCTTTTTGCATTTTTGTGCGCTGATTGATCAGGGCCCCCAGACCGCTTGAGTCCACATAGTGGACTTTTTCCAGATCGACTATGATGCGCCGACTCCCAGCGTCGATCAGGTCCTCGACGATCTTCTTGAATTCAAACGAGTTATAGACATCGATTTCACCCGATACCTCTATCATATCCATTCCATTCATTTTTGAATGAAGCAGCGTCAGCTTGTCCATAGTTGCTCCCGCGCACTTTTGCGCAATTGCAACCAATCAGTAAGCAAAATTCATGCCCGAATTTCCAACCCCCGAAACCCTTCAAAAACCGATTTTTGGCACTCCTATTATACGTAATGCTTACTAATTGTGCGCTCAGGCCTGATCAGACATGAGGCAGTCTCTCAGGAAATACCATTGGTCCAATTCATTCCGGAGCGATAGCGGTCTGATTTAGTTCTTCAACGTTGTGTAGAGATTTTTTGATTTGTTCATTTCCAGGCGAACCCTTTAATGCTTGCTGCAACGTTCGAATTGCTTTTGGTCTAGAACCTTCTTTGAGGTAACATTTTGCAAGCATCAAGCTCGACTTGGCGTACGTATGATCCAGGGAGAGGGATTTTTTGAAATCCCGCTTTGCTGCAGTAACATCGCCTTTGCGAAATTGCAATGTTCCAAGGGCGTGATAATATTCGGGTTTGTTAGCGCCACTCGTTGAAATGTATTCGCCCATGAATCGCACAGCTTCGGGAAAGTTTTCCTGATTGTGATACAGTTTTGAAAGAAACAATAGATTATCGTGAAGTGAGGAATCGAGGCGGTACGCTTCCAGTGCTGCTTTCTCAGCTTCGGCTACTCTGCCAGCAAAGTAATGCTGTTTTGCAAGCTTGTGATTTTCGCGCGCCTCATCCAGGTTGGGGCTACATTCCAGCACCAGCAGAGTTAAATCATCCTCGCGGGGTGCCCCTTCAACAAAGTCGTTCCAGACTGCCATGAATTCCGTACGCACGACGACCGGATCAGAGACTTCGCGCAGAATTTCACGGAACCAGTCAAGCACCCGAGGGAATCCAGTGTCTTGTCTGAGGAGATTTCGTTGCTCATGAAATCCGTCTGTTAGGAATACGAGCATGTCTCCCTGTTCTAATTTACCGAATTTTTCCTCATAGTCGCTGCGTCTGGCTGGCATGATACCCAGCGGAAATCCTTTGGTATCAAGGAATTCGAAATCCTTTTGTTTTTGAACGTAATGCATGATTCTCACGTGCCCGCCGTTTACATAGGAAAACGTATGATCGGCGTAGATCCGTGCAAGCTGTGCTGTGAAGTACGTTCCATCAGGTAGTTTCTCGCGCATGCTTTCATTCAGTTCTGCCATCATTTCCGGGAGCCCAAACCCCTGGTCAACGCAGCGCCTAAATTGCGAATGCAATGCCATGGTAACGAGTGCCGCCGGGACTCCGTGGCCGGAAACGTCAGCGATAATGCATGTTAGACTATTTCCTGATCGCATAACGTCGAAATAGTCTCCGCTTACTTCAACCATTGGTTCGAAATAGTGAGCGAATCGAATACTGTTCCATGGAAGAATATTCGTGGGAATGATCTGGCTCTGAACACTACGACCCATACGAAGATCGCTATCAAGTCTGTGACGGGCGGCAACAAGGCCTTCCACCAGCTTCACTTCATTCAATGCCAGAGCAAGTTGTGCTGCCATGGCCTCAAGAATCTCTAAATCATCTTTTGTATAGAAATCGGGGATATCCTTTTCAATTGCAATAGTGCCGAGGCCTTCCTCCCGAAGTAAAATTGGTGCAACCATAGCGCAGCGCGTCGTTTCGCGTTCGTCCAGGTAATCCGGATGGAACTCCAGATTTTCCAGGTTCATTGACTTCCTTTCTTTGAAGACTGTACCGGAATAGCCTTCCCCGATTGCTAGCTCGCGTCGCGGCGGATCGGTTTGCTTGAGAAAGGCAATCGGGACGAGCTTATCATCTTGCCAGATGCGCAGTGTAACGTTGTCGACTTCAAAGATCTCTTCGGACAGTAGAATCACGCGATCAAAAAGATCCTTCTGATTTTGCGTACTTGCCAATTCCTTGGCCATGTATAACAGGATATCGATCTTATTCTTGGAAGTGAGACCACCCACGACCATGCGCGCGCCGCGATAGTTAATCACCTTCCGCTTGCCGTATTTTAGAGCAATCACCTAATATTCTAAGCAATATCCATGCCATGTTCGAGAGGTACGGGATCTTGCCTCAATAACCTGCACATGGAAGCCCAAAATATAGGCGTGAATCATACTAGGATTGAGACTGATTTCTTGGAGGCTTAAATTGTAGGCACTATCGCTGAAATCAAGCAAGAGCCATCATCCGCGTGATCAGGCTGTGTTGAGTATGCGAGCATATGGTGCAGTGAGAATAAGCACGGGATGCCTTAATCCGGGCGTCCCGCGCTTACGAGCCTTGCGCAATTCTCAGGATTGTTCTGGATATGCACTATTACCGTGTTCGAGAATATCCAGGCCTTCCAGTTCCTCGTCGACAGTTACTCTCAGCCCAATGGTATATTTCATAAGCGTAAACATTAGCAGGCCGCATCCAAAGGCCCAAACAAAGGCCATCCCCGCTCCGATGGCTTGAATCCCGAGCTGCTTGAACCCGCCTCCAAAAAACAGGCCAGCTGGCCCCCCACCGTAGTTCGGGTCTGCGAAGAGGCCCACAGAAAGAGTGCCCCATAGCCCGCAAAATCCATGCACTGGAACCGCTCCAACGGGGTCATCGATGTGGATCAAGTCCATCAACACGACAAATAACACGACCAGGATTCCGGCTATGCCCCCAATCAAGGCGGCCGACCCGACTCCTACGTTGTAACAGGGGGCCGTGATAGCTACGAGGCCTGCAAGAATCCCGTTGAGCACCATACTGACATCGGGTCTCCGAAATAGAATCCAGGAGACCATCATGGCAGTGATACCGCCCATCGCGGCTGCCATGTTAGTAACGACGGCAACCGTGGCAAAGGTTGCTCCTGTGATGACCCCTGTGCTTCCGGGATTGAAACCAAACCACCCCAGCCACAGTATGAAAACGCCCAGGGTGGACATGCTCATGTTGTGCCCAAGAATGGGGTTGGTGGCCCCATTTTCTTTGAATTTTCCTATGCGCGGGCCAAGGACGATTGCACCAGCAAGTCCAATCCAACCTCCGATTGAATGAACGACAGTCGAACCAGCAAAGTCTATGAATCCAAGCTTAACCAGGAAGCCTGCATTTTCTGGATTCCAGAGATTGGACCATGCAAGGCTGCCGAATACGGGATAGATCAGGGCAGAAACGATAATGGAATAGAGTATGTAACTGATGAACTTCGTACGTTCAGCCATTGCACCGGAAACGATAGTGGCAGCTGTTGCGCAAAATACCAGTTGAAAGATGAAAAACGACATCTTATGGCCGGAAGGTTTGCCGTCGATTTCAAGCATTGAAGTTGCCAGTCCTGGTTTTCCGATTCCAAAACTGTCGATAATGTGCGGCCCAAACATGATCGCAAATCCCACGAGCCAGAATACAACCGTTCCGAAAAGGAAATCGGTTACATTCTTCATTAAGATGTTCACCGTGTTTTTGGATCGCGTAAAACCAGCTTCCACGTAGGCGAATCCGGCCTGCATAAAGAAGACCAGGAAGGCCGCAACACAGAGCCACAACGCATTCGTATCCGATAGCAATGCATCCACGGAGGCTTTCGAGGCTGACTCTGCCACTTGTTGCACGGGGGCCGATGCTTCCTCTGCGAAAAGCGGCATCTGAGCCAAAAAGCCGTAAAGTATCAATAGATAAGTCCTGCGTTTCATTTTTGCCTCCGGGAAATCCTGCCTACTGGTATAAGCAATTTCCGTTCCTCAGAATCAGCCAGAGGCAAAAAAGGCAAAGATTGCAAGCCGGCCATCCTGGTTTCGACGGCGGGTAAACAGATTCAGGCTGGATAACCAGAGGTTAACCGCGCCCCACGGATTGACGCACTACCACGTCAAAAATATTCTGGCGTATGCAACGTCAGAATATTTCAACTGGATCTCCATGGGAACCTATCGTAGGCTATTCGAGGTGTGTTCGCGTCGGAAACATGGTATTTGTTTCCGGAACCACTGCCTCAAGTCCGGATGGTTTTGTAGGTGAAGGCGATCCTGCTGCTCAAACAAAACAAATCTTGAAAAACATCGAAGAAGCCCTTGGGCGCGCTGGAGCGTCCTTAAAGGATGTGGTTCGCACCCGAATCTTTGTGACAAACATAGATGATTGGGAGAAGATTGGTCGCGCTCATGGAGAAGTGTTTGGATCAATTCTTCCTGCGAACTCCATGGTAGAAGTTAGTCGCCTTATCTCACCGCAGATTCTGGTTGAGATTGAGGCGGACGCAGTAATCGTTTAAAAATTACTGTTATTGATCCCTGGGCGACTAGTGTCGCTCAAACCATTCCTTCAAATCTGCAAGGACCCGGTTGCGATCAGCTTCCAGTTCGTTCATAGTTTCATGGTACAAGCCCTCATACAGTTTGAGGGTTTTGTCTGCCGTTGTGAGTCCTGCGTACAATGCTTTTGAACTTTCTGGCGATACGATCTTATCACCCGTGCCCTGGAAAATGTAGACGGGAACAGTCAAATGGTTCGCCTTTTCAAGAATGGATTTTCCGATGCTAAACAGATTGCTCCCCATTTGGAATGATATCTTTCCGTGGACCAATGGATCATTCTTGTACGCTTCAACGACTACAGGATCGTGTGAAATGTAAGTCAGGTCAAGATTTGCGTCCAGCGTAACTGCAGGCAAAATAGAAGCGAATAACGTTGCCATGTTCTTCTTGATCGTTTTGCCCGCGTCCATTTCAATAATCAGTCCCGGCGAACTTACAATAAGGGCTTCGAGGTTTGATTGATTTGTGCCCTGCAGCGAGTACTGTAGGACAATTACTCCGCCCAGTGAATGGCCCAGCAGATAAACCTGGTCGTTCATATTCTCTTTACGCGCAATCTGAATCAGGTCTGCAAGGTCATCGACATACATTTGGAATTGATCTACGTGACCGCGCTTGCCCCCAGTCTTTCCATGGCCCCGCGCGTCCAGCGCATAGAATGCAGTTCCCGTTCCATCAAATGCGTTCAGTATATTTTGATATCGCCCCGAGTGCTCGCCAAATCCATGCTGAATAACGCAGACCCGTCTGACCTGGGCTGGAGTCCATTTCTGATAGAAAATGGGAAAATCATCCTTAGATGATTTGAACATGGACTGGTGAGGCGTGTACATAGGACAACACCGAGTCACGGTAAAAAATACGCAAGCACACGCCGAGCTCCTGGGCACGGCCCAGGCAAAAAAAATCCGCGATTTCACGTAGGTTCGCGAGTGAGCCTCAGTCATTGAAGCATTTCTAACGGCCGTTAGGATGCCCACTCTGATTCCACGGAACTTAAATTTCAGAGTATCAAAGGGTTGAGGGGCGCTTCGCTTGACAGGCCAGGCTGTTCATTGCCTGAGGAGTTCATGAATCGATCCTTCGCACGGTTAAAAACCATTTCGCAAATCGCATTGTTAGGCGCCCTCACGCTCGCTGTCGCCTGTGGAAAGCACAAGATAGGTATTTCGCTTCCGTTAACCGGAGACAAGGCAGAGAGCGGAAAGGCAATTCTGCAATCGTTGCAAATGGGCGTCGACGAGATCAATGCGAATGGCGGAGCAGGCGGAGGGAAGATTGAACTGGTAGTCAAAGATGACGCGAACGATCCTGCAAAGGGTAAGCAAATCTCAGAAGAGTTTGCCGCTGATAAATCGATTCTTGCAGTCATTGGTCATTATGACGATTCTGTGGCGATGGCTGGCGTACCTGCGTACGACAAAGACGGTGTAGTAATCTTTTCGCCTTCAGTTGGAGGAAGTGACTTTATTGAGAAAAGTTCCTGGGCATTTACCGGAACCTATCCGCTTACAACGCAGATGAAGATGCTCTCTGCTTACTTAAAAGTTCTTGAGGATGTAGACAATATTCTTGTAATCAAAGCAACCAGCACATTCGGTCGCGTAGCCACGGATGCATTTGTAGCAGCTACCAAGGTGGATGGAATTCAGGTCAGTGTGGCGGAGGGTTTCAACGACAAGAAGCAAGGCCTTGAACCTGATTTTGTACAAAAAAATATTCCAAATGCAAATTCGTATCCCGCAATCGTGATTCTGGCGCACGCCATGAATGCAGATCTCCTGATCAAGCAACTGCGCGATGGCGGTTACAAAGGACCAATCTTTGGTGCAGATAGACTTGCCACGGGGTTAATTCCCAAACTAAAAAAACTAACCGAGGAAAGCAAGGGCGCTACAAACTATTCAGACAAAGTTCACATCGCGTTTCCGTTCATGTACACTCTGGGCTCTCTGAAAGGAATGCGTTTCGCAGATCGTTACATGAACCGATATAAGGCTGAGCCAACTATCTGGGCCGGATTTGCCTATGACGGGCTCGATATGATTGCACATGCAATTGCTGAAAAGGGACCCAGGCGCGAGTCGATTAAGGAATGGCTGATTGATAAGAATTCATACGATGAAGGATTGGAAGGTGTTTCCGGCCGCGTATACTTCGCCGATGGAAAGAACGCAGTTGGCCGAGAGCTTGTAATGTCCAGGATTTCTTCCAGCGGCAGTTACGAACCAGGATTCAGGCAAATTCGGCAGGTGCGCGATAGCCATAACCTGCGCCAGGTTGCCGCAAAGGTTGCAGCAGGGGAAATGGTTGTGAGCGCTGGAATTCCATATTTCAAGATTAACGTTGTATTTGTAGGAATTGACTTTGAAAAAATCAGCAACGTCGATATCAAATCCCAACGTTTTGAAATCGAAGGCTATATGTGGTATCGCTGGATTGGAGATGCAAGCGTAGAAGGAATTGGTTTCAAGAATGGAGACATGGCCGCTGAGAATACAATGGATGAGCTTCGCAAAAAAATGGGAGACGGACTCCATAGCGAAAACTGGGCTTCTTACAAGGTTCGCCAAACGCTGGTCTTCCCATTTGATCTAGTAAACTTTCCATTCGATGTTCAACATCTGCCGCTCGTAATTGCGCATAAAACTCAGAATGCAAACAAACTGATGATTGCAATTGATCGTGAGAAACTAACGGATGCCCATATTTCAGAAATTTATCCGCAGGAATGGGAGTACCTTGGAAGAAAAGATTTTGCGGGAACATTTCAGATCGATTCGGTTTTTGGAAATCCAAGCTACAAGCCAGGCGATAAGCAGGCTGCTTTTTCAATGTACGAGGTTAGGCTTTCGATCGTGCGGATTCTAGCGCCATATCTGAACTCGTTTTTTATTCCGCTCTTTGTTTTGCTTGTGATTG
>JAIOPQ010000003.1 GCA_021413825.1 Spirochaetia bacterium
GCTTGTAGTGCCCCAAATCCTGGAATCCAGTGACGATCTCCAAAACACCAAATATATAAACGCGCGTCAGCGCTTCTCGCTAAAGCACCCTGGGGTTAACCACAAGCACTATCATCAGTTAACTCTCTCTATATTAAGGCAGGCTTACCCCAAGTGGTGCCCCAATTGCAAGACGCTCCTAATGGGTCGTGTCAGCACACGTGAATCTGTCGTGCGTTGCCTCGCCTGCAACTACCATGACTCCAGTACTTCCAATACTCCCCTGCATCACCTCAAGCTTCCACTCTGGGTGTTTTCATACCTTCTTGAAGATCAGATTCATAGATTTCCACAGGTATTGAATGCCCGCGAGATACAGGAACGTCTGCTAGTTTCAAAGAATACCGCCAGTCTTTTGAAACGCAGGCTTCAGGTATTTTTGTCTGACCTTACACCTGCGATTAAAAATAAGATGGCAGGTGAATTGAAGCACACCGATGCGCTGGCTCTGGGTCCACAGAGTTTTGCGCCATCATCACCCGCGATCGCTATGATTGAAAAACCGCAGGAACTCGAGCAACAGCTTTCAACCATCCACTATGCGAACGTGCGATACATCATGAAAATGTTGAAGCAACGAGGCGGGTGAGGAGAAGCGCACGTAGATCAAGCAGAGTATTTCAAAGACTTTGAAGTCTCCTTGACTATCCCCTCAAACGGCCCTGCCCTGGGGGTGTATCTGCGGCAGCGAGCGAAGGTAGCGCCCTCGCGACTGAGCACGCGGCGACGCGGCGCGGCGGCCGCCATGATTTTTATTTCCGAAATGCGTTCTTCCCCCCAAGTCCAAACGTTCTATTCCAATTTCTTGCTCAACAGATCCTGGGCCTCCTCCGACATTAAAGGGAATGCGACTCAGAACTAAACTCCTGGTCGTCATGCTCGGGCTATGCCTCGTAATTTCCCTGGCGTTCGCAGTCAGTCTCTGGCGACATGGTTCCGAGTTCTTTTCCAATCAACTGGCCAGCGATCAAATGCAAATGGGACAATTGATTGCCCGAAACATCAATGCCAATCTCCACAAGGATCTTACAACATCCGCTATCCAGCAACCCGATTCATATCGCAAGCTTGTCAATTCGCTCCGCAATACATTGCACAATAGCGATGAGATCGCAGCACTCTATACATTGAACTACGATGCTGCTAGAGGTTTACTCGTTTATGGAATCGACACCAGAGAAATGACCAGGGACACGATCCAGCTACAGACGGATGGTCATGGCTTCTTTATTGGTCTTGATCGCGAAGGCGACTTAGTATTCGAACACAACGGGCGTGAAACCAGGCGCGAATTGAACGTAACACTGGCTGGAAAACCATATCGAATCGAAAAAAGATCGGACGGGAACCTGTACCTGAATGCAAAGAGGATATTCACGTTTCTCCATTCCGATCCGCTCGAGGTCTCTACACAGGATGGAATATTAAACAGCGAGAATTTCTTTAGAACCGTGGATGGAGTAAGTCTGACATTCATGGCCAAGGGCGCCCCTAAAAACCCACCCGGAGCTATCTTCCTGGACGACGCTAAGCACTTAGCGCAAATCAAAAATGCGCTCCGATACAATCACGATGAAATTGAGAAAGCCAGCAGCAAACGTCCAACTCGCATTCTATCTATTATCCCAGGCGAAGAAGGAAGACCCGCAGGCGTTCTGGTCATCGAATCTAACACAGTTGAGCTAAGAAATCTGCAGCGAGCAATGCTCGTTAGCGCCTGCATTATTATTGGATCTGCCATAGTTCTTTCACTTTTGATTGCCTGGATTCTGGGGCATCATATTCAACAACTGAAAAGTGTTGAACCGATCTTCGGGATACTCGCCCCGTCCAGCAAACTACTTACGTTTTCGGATTCGCATGAACTTGCGACAAATGTTGATACCAGTCATCCAGTTCTATTTTGCTCACTCGAGTCAGATAAGGATCCTGCGACTGTCCGCAAGTACCTGGATGAATTTGAAAAATATCTCACTGTAAGCGGTTCCCTGATCATTCAACGTGCGGAGCAGAACTTGATGGTTTTGTTTCCAGCAGGGATGAAAGGGGCACTGGCGGTTGCGATTGAACTGCACAAGAAAGTAAATCGAACTAACAAGACATTGAAAGCAAAAGGTAAATCTCAGATCCGCATCGCTTCCGGGATGCATACAGGCAAAGCAACTCTCGGCACAACTCCGGATCAAAAGACAACAATCGTTGCGCCGGCCCTTGATCTGGCCCGCGATCTAGCCCTGCTTGCCTCAAAAATGAATCTCTCACTTCTTACTACTGAACCACTGCGAAAAAGGCTGGAGAATCGTAAACAGCAAGACATGCGATTCATTGGAACGGTTCGGTCAAGAACCACGGGAAAACGCATGCGCATATACGACGTATACGGTTCTGAATCTTCTGAGGTTTGCAAACTGCGTAATGCAACACGTACCGATGTAGAAACAGGAATATCCCTATTCTATGAGAAGCGAATAGACGAAGCGCTACAACGATTCACGCAAGCGCTCGCCACAGATGAATCAGACCCCGTGGCCCAAAGATACAATTCCCAGATTCAAAGAAGTCTGGGAATTGGGCCTCAACAAATCCAGGAAAGCCAGCCTGCTTGATTGTAAGCTGGAATCAAGAATGCATTCTTATAAAAGACTTACAATTCTGGAACTTTGAGGATCTGTTATTTTACAAATTTCCCGTTGCGAATTGTGATTCGATCATCGCGATTCGCATTGATCTTATCCCCAGGAATTTCAAACGAACAAAACGAATATCCGCACACACCGTAAAGCGATCCGCCACCACTTACTTCATGTTCTGAAATACTGAGATTCCCCTCGCCCTGAACTTTGACAGTGTAGGTTTGACTGTCCTCGTTGCGAATATCCGTTGCCTGCACTGTGGTCAAGGCGCACATTGCAAGTACTGCCAGAATAACTTTCCTCATGGTACACTCCTAACCGATTAGGATCGGTCGATTGTTGTTAAGGCAATGCTGATGACCTGGATGCCATTTGCAAAGCATAAAGTCACGCAAACCTCAAACACAAAATCCCGTGTATACTTTATCCGGTTGCCATATTTCTGTTGTTTGTGCAAATGAGCACGGTTATAATTCGAATGGGCATTCGTCAAAGTTTCCTGGCCAGTTTTTTCAATCAAATTCGATGGAACACCGATCCCATGGCCCGCGACATTGGACAAGCCGGTGAGTTGCTCACTGCACGCTTGCGTTTGGTTGTGATCGGAATCTTAGCCATCAATCCAATCAAGAGCGCCATCGTTAGCCCCACAGAGCCATCGAATTGGATTGGCCTTGCTGTAACTTTCGTGGCTTTCCTGATGATATATCTGATGGCACGGCTCGCCGCCAGGCGTCGTCCACCACGCTCATTGCCCTGGATCACGTCGCAACTCGATGTACTCTACATTACTGTGGCTTCAGTTGGCTTCATCCTTGGCGGCCAGCCGTTGATTGCAGTGAACAGTTTCGTCCATTGGAGTTATTATCTCCTGGCAATTGGCGCAACATGTTTGCGGCATGATCCACGATTGACTATTGCGGCTACAGTCGCAGCAAGTGTGCAGCAGCTGTTGCTCGGCACATATGTTTTCTTCAAGTTTCCAGGAATCACCTCAGCCATGTATGGGTTCTTTGTCTGGGACGATCAGATTGGTCGAGTCATAGCAATGATTGTAATGGGAACGCTCGCGTGTGCAATCGTGATTAGAAATCGTCAGGTATGGGAAATGTCTGTACGCGATAAACTAACCGGCCTGCATAACAGGCGATTCTTTGATGAGTTCCTGGAATTCAAGATAATTGAGTTCAGGAGAGAGAAGACTCCGCTGTGCCTGGCTTTGCTGGATGCAGATTTTTTCAAACGAATCAATGATGTACACGGTCATGACGCAGGCGACGAAGTGCTCATCGAATTGGGGCAGCGTATTGCAGAAAGCTTCAGATCCAGCGACCTCGTCGCTCGTTGGGGTGGAGAAGAATTTGCAGTGGTACTTGCGCGCGCTGACCTGCGTGCGGCGTATGCTCGTCTAAGGGTCTTTCAGGAGGAGCTTGCAAAGCGCCCCATAAAATTTGGTGTAACTGTTAGCATTGGTGTCGCCTGCTTTCCTGAGGATTCTGACTCACCCGAGTCGCTCTTTAAAGTCGCTGACGAAAATCTCCTGAAGGCTAAGCGAGGTGGTAGAAATACAATCGTTGCGCTGAACGGGATGTAAAGCGAATGCGACGAGCCCTCCCTATACTCTGCCTTGATTCATCTGCCGGTCTTCTAGCTGGAACATTCGTGCTGGTATTTGCAACATGGCTCGGCGGATTGTATGGCTGGCCTGAGGAACACATGCGATTTATCGGATTCGTAAATCTAGTATACGGATGCTACTCGGGTTGTTTGGCATTGTCATTATGGAAGCGCAAACACATTAAAACCTGGCCGATTCGCTTGCTCATTGCAGCAAACATCGGCTGGGGAATCGCCTGCCTGGGGCAAATGTGTGTCGTTCGTTCGGCCTCCGCGTTTGGCCTGGCGCACCTGATCGTGGAGGGTGCTTTCGTTGCTGCGTTGGCGCTCCTGGAGTGGCGATTCGTCCTGCCACTGACTATAGAAAACAAGCTCAATCATGATCATAAACGTCAGAACCAGGATGGCCTCACACCTATCAGGTGATGGCAGACGTCATGCAAATCGTATATTTGAACGAATGCCGGAATCACATTCCAGACATGGCGGCACGTTTTCATTCCGAATGGGGTCGCTATCATCCGACTCGAAAACTTTCTGACGTAATTCATCTGCTAACCGAACGCGCAGAACACACCGACCGATTGGACTTGTCCCTCGTTGCGATAGGCACGAGCACATGGATGGGTTCGGCCAGTCTGAAACAGTACGACATGGAAACCGTGCGTGATCTGAGTCCCTGGCTATCGTCGGTCTACGTTAAGCCGGAGTTCCGAAACCAGGGGATAGCGCGCGCTTTGATCGAACAAATCGTCACACGAGCAAACGATCTGGGTTTCAAACCACTGTATCTATGCACTGTGGACGCGGAAAATTACTATGAGCGCCTGGGCTGGACGCGGAAGCGAATTGCACGCGAGAACGGAATCGATTTTGTTATCATGGAAAAAGCATGAATCCTCGACATGAATTCCTTGTTTTGAACGATATCAGGTTCCATTGCAAAGCACTTCTCGCCATGTGCACCCATTGCTCTCGTGGGCCATGATTGGTTCGATTATTACATGATCTCGATTCATTCACCTGATGCACTTCGACTGATTCATGAAAGTCAAGATGGCGATTCCCGCGAATTATTCTTCGCCGCCTACTTGAAGAAAGATTTTGTTGCGCGAGGTCTAACGCTGCAGATCGGTTCCCTTAATGTGATACAATCTATGCGCTTTCAATCGAACGACCATGGAATTGCCGTCTGGATCAATGGAAGTGGTTTTTCACAAATAAACGTCTGGGAGGATGAGGATGCGGGCATTGATCCAGAGTCACTTCAACGCTTCCGCTTTCCGCTGCTAAACGGAAAGGCCTCCGTCGAAGTTGCAAAAAAGACTATTGTACCCGACATCATCAACTACCTACCCTGTACTCAATTGGCCGCCAATCTCAGGAAGATTGCCGCATCGCGCGTATGGTCGGAGAGATTCAATTTGGAGCTGGCGCGCTTGTCCTCATTGCATCCAACAGGAAAGGCGATCAGGAAACTTGTTGGAAAAGGTAGTCTCTAAGATATTGCCTGTTTTATTATTCAATGCGATTGGCTCGGATGAAAGCATATCGGGAGCGATTGGATTTCGATTGCGATTTGGAAACGGCAGACGGGTTGATCGATCACCTGCTTTTCCAAAATTCACGGCCCTACATTGCCAGGGATGCTCCGTTCCAAAAATGCGCTGAAAAAAACTTCGAGCGGGTACTTTGATTTTAAGATTCATTTTGAAATCCGCAGCCAGCACCCATTCGGCCAGTGGCCATAATTCGTACTCAAACCCCTGGGACCACTTGCTATCCTGGAAATACCCGTAGGATATTTCGTTCGACGCCAGTTGCTGAACATACCGCACTACAATCGTGTTACTGCCTTTCACTATATGCGCACTGAAACGGCCTGATTTTAGCGGCATCTCATCGGACGCGCAAAATCTGCACATGGGATACATCCCATACGACTCAGCTTGCTTCCTGGTAATCGGAATCATTGAAGTAGCGATGCTTGCCGCTGCACCATTCACGTTTACTGTCATCGCATCCGTCGACGGCCCAATAAACTCAAGATTCACCCTCGTATCACCGCTTGAGGCGATCGTGTAGGTCGCGGTGACCTTACATGCGGACTTCTGCAGAGCGTCGAGTCCTGCTTCGTCGTCCTCATACAAAGCGGGACAATCAAACTCAAGATCTTCGGACAACACAATAAGCGCGCCATTCCCTACCAGCGCGAAAGAAGGAAACGGAGCAATATGCCATGGCGCACGCAGGTTGGCGAAAGATGGCGTGGCGAATAGAACAAGGAGAGAAATGAAAGTTGCAGATTTGAGTTTCACAGCACATTCTGGATCTTCGAGCATGGCCGACAACTGAAACAGAAAAATGATTTTCTTCGTCTACGCATTCGTTTCTCCGAGGCTGCTGCGCGTTGATAACATTCCGCGCATTTCCAGCCCGCACCCCTATACCTCATTGCGCGTATTCATTTTTGACATAAGCATGTTGACAGCATGTCGATTTCCACGCGAACTGAGTACGTGAAACTTCGATGGTACCTCCTCGTTTTTATTCTGTCCGGAGCACTCGTCGCTCAGCCTGAAAAGACGACGACTTCGAATGAAAACAAACCAGAGACATCTGGCACGTTTGATCTAACTGTGAAACGGCAAAGCGCAACCTACACACCCCATCAGCATAGTCGAACCCGTGGTTGGTTTCTTTATCCGGGTTCTGCAATTTATACGGGTAAACTCAAGGGAAACACGGATGTTATCTATCCACTTTCGTTCGGTTATACAAGTGCCGCAAACTCCTGGGGCTTCAACATTTCGTACTTTAAGCATGTCCTCGCCAACACAACCTACGATTACACGTACGCATCGACAGGCTACGCAAGTCCGGGCCGCGCCAGGATGCAAGCACTGACTCGGACTGAACTTCAAGCAAACTTGTACAAATATTTCTCTCCCGCGGACTGGTTCCGCATAGGACTGGGCGGCGGAGTTCGCAATATTAATACATCTCAATCATATGACAATTTGTACAGCTACGAATACGAATACATACGAGCGTATGGCCCACAGGTTAGTATCCCGCTAACTTTCACGCTTTCACCGCGAATAGAGTTATCACTGATTGGAAATGCATTCGTTGCGCGCGGGAAGCGGGTTTACGAAAAAGCAATTGGATACGACGCTTACATATACAAATCGTGGGGCCCGCCAAATGTTCGTGGCCTTTACTATGGAGACGGGTACGAAGCAAGAGTGTCGTTTCGCGCGCTTGAGAATCTCAGGCTCTCCGTTGGATACGATTATACTAAATCCATCTTTGAATATGGGCACTACAGGGTGATCAGCTTGCCATATTCTGCTATGGACGGATTTGGTCCGCAGAACTATCCCCAAACCGACAGAACACAGGGTTGGTATCTAGCAGCCTCGGTATCTTTCTAATTGTGGCCGCCACATGAAGGTGGCTGATTAGCTCAAATCCATGAATGAACTTTTTTCTTATGGATGCGAGTTTTTGTTCACATGCACTCGAATTTTTTTTACTTCGACTGAAAAAAAAACACCTCTTTCTGAATGTCAGATTTTACCTTTCACCTCCAAAAAATAATCCGAACGCCGCGTAGAACCTCACATTTTGTGCTTGGTATTCCCTTCACATACCTATAGTTATGGAGTATGCATCTAACCGACATTAAAGATACGGAAGGATTAGCGTTAGGCTTCTTGCTCAGTGTGCCCGTTGTGCTAATGGGATTTTACATTGCATTGAACCTGATTGCCGGATAACGTCCCTTCAACACGCGCTTCTTGCAAGAAGCGGGCAAAATGCCTGAGGGAGGAGATTTATCTGGACAAGCGAGGGTGAGGCTCCGTCCCACAGAATACGGAATTCTGTGGGTCAAAATCGCTATTGTGCCAGTTGAGACCCCGGAGAAATACCTTGACCTCAAAGAGTTCCAACAGCCAGGTTTCAGTTCTGCCATGAAAGCAAGGTTTACTCAACTTATCTTAATCGCCCTGGTTTCTCTCACATCGAGTTGCCAGATAACGGTTCCCTGGGGCAAATCCATGCTGCTCGGGGACGATGCCGCCGAGGGTCTCAATCCATTGTTGCTCCTACTTGTCGCTGGAGGTAGCAGCAGCATCCCAACATTCTATGTGGCCACACAGAGTGGTGTTTCCATTTCACGCGATGGTGGATTCACCTATACCTCTTACACAGCAGGGCTTGCTCATCTCTTCGTCTACGGGCTGGCTGTTGTGGAACCGACAGTATACACAGCAGGGCCCATGGGAATTTCTATTTCAACGGATGGAGGAAGAACATATTCCACAACGAGCAACACCGGCGATACGGGCACAATCAGTGTTTCTGAGGGTAACATCTATGTGGGAACAACAAGCGTCGGCTTTCAACGTTCCACCGATGGGGGCAATACATACGCCAACCAGACCCTGGGTGGAATGTATCCGTATGCAGTTTATTCTCAGAGTAATTTAGTCTATGCTTCCATTTCCGGGGTCGGTGGCAGCAGTGGCCTGTATGTTTCAACAGACTTCGGAGTAAATTTCACACAACGCTTCAACGGATTAAATGTGGCCGCATCGTATGCAGTTGGTTCAACCGTCTATGCAGCAACCGATAATGGACTGCGCATCTCAACAGATGGTGGAGTAACATCCAACGCATCTGGTCCGGCGGTCAACGCAACGGATGTATTTGCTTCCGGTAACAATATATATGTATCAGTCAATCCTGGAGGCCTGAACATCTCAAGAGATGGGGGGACCAGTTACACCACCTACACTATTGCAAACGGACTGGGCAGCAATCAGGTCAGAACGGTTTACGCGTTCGGAGATACTGTGCTCGCGGGAACTACGGCCGGGCTTTCAATTTCCCGCGATGGCGGATCTACTTACACAAATTACAGAACTACAAATGGCCTTGGAAGCAACTCGATCTTCCGGGTAGCAGTGCGGTAATCGTACAAGTCATTTGCTTGAAAGAGCGCAAGGGTCGCGCAGCCTTCATGCTCGCATAAGACAGTAGTTAATTCTAAGCTCACTTTCTGAATACTTCGATTGCGCCTTTCCAGTTTTCCGGAACGTCCGTATTCATGAACTTTTCACTCAACTTATAATAAACCCTGGCAACTGAATCTGCTTTGTAGATGAGCAGTGCTTCGCGGAATAATTTTCTGGCCTCCTCGAAGTGCTTGTCTCTAAACAAAGAAATACCGCCGGAAATAAATGGACTGCTCGTCTCTTTTAGTTCTGCAATCTCCTGTGGATCCGTATCATACACCTCATAAAGCACAATTGGTTGCTGTTTCCCCTTTACAAGAATCGATCCAATTTCGCGAATCCGGTAATTCTCTGGCTGCGTCAAATCTGTGCGCAAAGCTTCGGATATAATAATCCCGGCCTTATAATACGTTGTCATTCCTTCAATGCGTGAGGCAACGTTAACCGTGTTCCCAATCACAGTCGTATCAATTCGATTTGAACTACCGACAGCCCCGATTATCAGCGGGCCGGTGTGCAGACCTATTCCAATGTCTATGGCGGGATACCCTGATTGCTTTCTACGAGTGTTGTATTCGGGTAAATCTCGACGCATTGCAATTGCAGCATCAAGACCGCGTTCCGAGGGCGTTTTACCGTCAACAGCTCCGGCTGCCTGCGAGAACAGAGCCATGATTCCATCACCTAGGAACTTGTCCACATACCCTCCTTCGGAGGCTATCAGAGGTTCCATTCGTGTCAGATAAGAATTCAGAAAACGAAAATTGTCGTCCGGGCTCATATTTTCAGACATGGCCGTGAATCCGCGAATATCAGAAAAGAGCACGTTCATGAGGCGCAATGCGTTATCGCCAACTTTTAGATCTGCCGCAGACTTCTTTTCCATCTGCTCAAGAACCTGAGTCGGAACAAATCGGTAGAATGCAACGGAAAGTCCACGAAGCTCTTCGTTCAGCTGTCTCTCCGACCGCTCCAGCCTGCGGAGACGTAGAGCAATGGTTCCAACAATAGAAATTATGAACAAGAAGAACGTTGCCTGGAAGACTCTAATGTCGGTTGTGACCGTGAGCGCGGCCACAATGTCAAACACCGCCGCAAAGACTACCAACAGAAACGTCGACCCCATTACGTAGGCATCGGAGTTCCTCTGTCTGACAAACCTGGCCATCAAATAGACTAAGAACGGAAGCTGAGCAAGTGCTGCTATCTGCCAAATTGGTAACACAACTTTAGCATACGTAAAAGGAAGTGCTGCAGCAAGAACTGCAAGGGTTCCGTTCCACACCAGACTGGATCGAGTAATTTTCCGGAAACCACCCGGCTCAAAATAATCCACCAAAAAATATTTGATTGATGGCATCATACAGAATAGCGAAACAAACTCGGCCTTTTTCAAGTAAGAGCTGTCCAGATCCGGAATAATCTGAAAAACGGAATTTGAAATTAAGATACAGTAGAAAAATAGGAATACACTGAGCATCGCAAAAGACAGATTGTAGCGTTGCTGGCGGTTACTGAAGTACAGGATCAGGTGATATACGCCAAAAAAGAAGTAAACCGAATAGAGCATGAACGACAAGAGTTCGGATCGTTTTGAATAGAGATTATCTACGGAATCAATTTCATACCCGCTTCGCATGTAGAAGCCGGTATAGTCGTTTAGATAAAGCTTAACTGCAGACGCGACCCCGCGAATATGAAATACAATCAAGTTCTCTCCAGCAACGATACTACCTGGCGGCAAATCAATGGTAACGCCCTTCATGGAGCGATGCTTTGAAATTTCACCGTTGGCATCTGTGAATATTTCTCGGCGCAGAGACTCCCCATTCAAAAATACTTCCCAGTTTTCTCCAATGACGGGCAGGAAAAGAACCAGATTTTTCTTTCCTGCTTCTGGAATTGAAAAGCGCACAGACACAGTCCAATCATGAGTCCCGGAACCAGTTGGAACAGGCAGCAAACGGTCCAGGAGAATCGGAAACCGGGCGACACGTATGCATGATTCTTTGTTGTCCGGTAGCCCGTGGATAAAGCTCGGTTCAAAACTGCGGCAGGCGCTCCAGCGCTCTTTACTTAAATCGATTGGTAAATTGCCGGTTGAAACTCTTTGCCCGCAGGACAAAGCCTGACCAAATAACAGGATACAGAAGAAACCTCGCAACGTTGAGCGGCTTCCGAGCTTCATAAGAGCCGAGTCCAGAATTCGTTTGGATTGCACTGGTGACACGCTTCAGTTAGCCAGCCGCGACGTCGAGAGACAATCAACCCTGCGAGATACGTGAAATTACTCCGGCGACGGAAGTCGCCCTGCGCCTACTTAGTTTTCATATGTGTAACGCCATCCCAGTCGGCGCCTGGTGGATTATTCAAATACTCCTGGCAGCGTTCCAAAAACATCTTCCCAAGTGGATCGTGGGGGAAACGCTTCGCAAGTTCAGAGTAGGTTGCAAGAGCCGTTTCAAAGTCACGATTCATGAATGCGTTAAATCCTTGCTCAGTTAGTTTTTGTGCCTGGATCACATCCGGCGCAGGTTGTGTCTCAGGGTCTGAAATTTCTCCAAGCAATTGATAGATTACAACGCCACGGGTCTTGCCTTTAACCGCTACAACGTCAAGCGGTCGGAACAGGAATCGATCCTTTACGACTGCGAATGTGCTTTCGCTTACAATGATATCTGTTCCGTAGTACTTATTAATACCTTCAAGCCTTGCTGCCAGGTTTACTGAATCACCCAGCACGGTGTAGTTCATGCGATCACTCGATCCCATATTTCCAACGCTCACATCACCAGATGCAATTCCAAACCGAGTATTGAGCGCTGGCTTGCCTTCTTTCACCCATTTCGAGTTTAATTCTCTGAGCTTGGAGATGCACAGCAGCGCGGTTTTGCATGCATGGTACTCTTGATCCGGATCAAGCAAAGGAGCCCCCCAAAAGCACATGATTGCATCTCCAATATACTTATCTACCGTTCCGTGTTGATTGAGGATGATTTTTGTAAGGCTGTCTAGATACTCGGAAATATGTTGTAGCAATTGCTCAGTGGACAAACTTTCTGAAATAGTAGTAAATCCTTCAATATCTGTGAACATCATTGTCAGATGACGTTTTTCTCCACCCAGTTCTGCCGCATTTCCCGAAGCAATCAGCTGCTTTACAAGCGTAAATGGCACAAATTTACTGAATGCTTTTAGTCCGTGCTTCATCGAAGCCAGTGCATTCGCAATCAACGCAATCTCGTAGAAGAATGAGGCGTGCGAAACCGTTTCGTCAATGTCCAGAGCTTGAATTCGATTCATGTCCTGAGCAATTAACTTCAACGGTTTGAGTACGCGATGGGCAACCAGGACGATAAGGCCAATGGAAATAACCAAAATTCCAATGGAGATTATGGCGACCTGAAGGATGGTGTTCTTCAGAGGACCTATGAAATCATTGATCGGAACAAGCACTCCGATCATCCATGACTTTCCATAACTGTCAGGAAAGTCGTGAAAGCTGGCTAGATACTCTTCGCTGCCGCTTTTGAAACGTATGTTGTATGTATATCCAATGGAATCAAGAATGTCCGGAACCGTTGCCCGGACATCTGCGGGAATATCCGCTTTTACAAGAATTGTTTTGTCGATTTCATTGATGTCGTAGACCTTCTTCAATGCCACAAGTTGTTCCGGTTCGAGCCGTTTAATCGCCCGGGAATAGTCCAGGTAGTTCAGGCGCCGCGGAATACTTCCTCCATCTTTCAGGTCCGATTTTTTCTTGTAGTTTTCAAACGCAGCGGCAAGCGCATCATTCCCCATTTCATTTACCTTATTGAATTTGCATTTGCGGGGAACGCCTGGAGTGGCTTCATCGCAATGTGTGATCTTATCCCTTTCCGGGTAGGCTATGAGCTGGCCGTCCCCATCCAGAACAAATGCAATTCCGTGCTGACCCACGTTCAATCGCGACAAAATTCCATCGTGCAAAGACAGCGCGATCGTTGTTGAAACGACCATCTTCACATTTCCCTGGGCATTCAACGTTGCTTCAACATTCGAAACACCGAATTCACCATTGGAATAAAGGTTAATATCAGTCCAGTTATTGCCCTTTTTCTTCTCAGCGAGCATGTACCATGGCCTGGTCTTAACGTCGTATTTGATCTGATCGGGTGGAACGTTCTCTCGATCAATAACATCCATATCTTTGTTCATGTATAGATAGTATTCAGTTCTGCCCGGAAGATCAACCCAGTGAGCACGAAACCTAACGTCAGGCGGTAATTGCTTAGACTTGTCAAGACTGTACTTTGGCTCATCAAAAATCTTGCCTACCATCAATACGGAACCGGACGAATCTCCGACGCTGATTGAAAATATCTCTCGGTGCGCGCGGAGTTGGCCTGAAAGTAGAGAGAATAATCTTTCACGATCCTCACGGACAAAGTTCATGTCCCTCACGGACCACGTTACGGCCCTGACGGTTCGTTTCGCAGTACCCAGATATCGGAGCACATCTTTATATGTGCTGTTATTTGTGGCTTTCATCATCTGCCGCGCAGAGCGCAGCGCAGCATCCGATGTCTGAAAGTACGTGTACGCGAGCGTTGAAATAGAAGAAATTGCAAGCAAGAGCACAAAGAAGGTTGTCAGTGCAAGCTGCAGCCTGCTTTTCCCGCGCGTGAAGATCTTAAGCGCGCTTGTGTCTTGTTTCATTCCAGTATCCTCGTTCAGAAATTTGTTACAGAGAAGCTAACAGCACATCAAAGCATCACGCAAGGTTCCAACAATCGGAACAGGCATGCCGGCCAGCAGGCTACGAATCGACGTTGATGTAGTTGAGTCTGCGACAATCAAAACCTTGCAATTGTGCTGCAAAAGTGGCGCAATCCAGAGCGAAGCAAAGTGATCACCAAATGAATAATCAGCATCCAAAAAGTCGAGAATCACAGCCTTGCCATCATTCTCGGCAGCAAATTTTTCAATGGATGGTCTGAGCTCATCTATGAACGCATTTCCTTCTGCGCAGGGGGGCACAAAACCTGATACAGTAAGTACAGGGACAATCGTGTGAGCACCCTCCGCCGCCGTGACCTTGATCCTCAATGAGCTCAAAATACAATCCTTACCTTTTCAGTATGAAAGTAGTATCTCACTCACCTGGCATAAGAAATGCAGCGGGCGCTGCAAAAGTTTTTCTATTCTGGAAAGAAAATCGTTGTCTGTTTTACCAAATAGAATTGAATATTCCTAGATCGACTAGACCAGCGGCATTCGCGGAATGCATTCGGCACCAATTTGTGCTTTTGATTAGATGGTATTCAGTTCGATCGTGGGTGAAAGACGTCGGGGCCATCCCAGAAATGGGATGGTTTCTCATTCTGGAAAACAATTCCTCCAACCAGGGGGAATCCGCTGATTCAGCAGAACGTCGTTGCTGTTTTGTCCTTGCTACTTCCATGAGAGCGCGTACTTTGTCGGAGTATGAAGCGCATTCTAACCTTTGTAGAGGATATTTACGAGGATCTGGAATTGTGGTACCCAAAGATTCGCCTCGAAGAGGAAGGCTGGCGGGTGGACTTGGCCGGGCCGGAGATCAAAACCTATACGGGTAAGCATGGCTATCCTGCAAAATCGACCATGCAAATCTCAGAGGCAAATGAGCAGGAGTACGATGCACTACTCATCCCCGGTGGGTTTATGCCAGACAAATTGCGGCGCGATGCAAAGGTCCTGGAGCTTACGCAGGCCTTCCACACATCACGTAAGCCTATCGCATTTATCTGTCACGGCGGATGGATACCGATTTCTGCGAAAATTTTAGACGGTAGGCGATCAACCGGATCCCGGGGAATCAAAGACGATCTTGAGAACGCTGGAGCCATCTGGATAGACGAGCCTGTAGTCATTGACGGAAATTTGATTTCAAGTCGGACACCGCTCGATCTTGCTGCATTCGGCAAGGCTTTCGTTGAATTGCTCAAAGGGTAAGAAACTCTGTTTTTGACGTGTCTGTGAAACGACCAACTAAAGTCTGGCTGCAAGCCCATGGAAAACAAGAAATCAACGCCCGCTTCGCAAACATCCGTCTTCACGGGGTACCAGAAATTCATCATCCTGATGGTCGCTTTTTTACAGTTTAGTGTCATCCTGGATTTCATGGTGCTCTCGCCGCTGGGAGCACAACTGTTGCAGGAGCTAAACATTACAACTGCTCAGTTTGGAATGGTTGTTTCAGCGTATGCACTCAGTGCCGGCATTTCCGGCCTGATTGCAGCTGGCTTCGCCGACAAATTTGATAGAAAAAGAATGCTTCTTGTTTTCTACGTAGGATTCTTCCTTGGAACTCTCTTCTGCGGACTGGCTCCCGGGTATCACTACCTACTCGTAGCGCGCGTGATTACGGGAATCTTTGGCGGAGTGATCTCTTCTATTAGCATGGCCATTGTCACCGACATATTTCCGATGGAAGTACGTGGCCGCGTTATGGGAATTGCGCAGATGGCCTTTGCAGCCAGTCAGGTTCTGGGCCTGCCGATTGGGCTGGTTCTGGCAAATCATTTTGGATGGCATGCCCCATTCCTGATGATCGCTGGAATTTGTGCTCTGGTCGGAATAGGAATTGCATTTGGCATGAAACCGATTCGTGAGCACATTCATTTGAACCTCGGTCGCAATCCGTTCCATCATCTCCTTGCAACCGTTTCACATCGCCAGTATTTAAATGGATTTGCAGCAACTACGTTGATGTCTACCGGAGGCTTCATGCTCATGCCTTTTGGAAGTGCATTTGCAATTCATAACATGGGACTGACGTTAGGCGATCTTCCTGTGCTCTACACAGCAACTGGCGTTTGTTCTATTTTTTTTGGACCACTCATTGGCAAATTGAGCGATCGTGTTGGGAGATACGCAGTATTCTTCTGGGGATCAATCCTTACTATTGTAATGGTTCTCGTTTATACAAACCAGGGAATCACACCATTGTGGATCGTAATCGCATTGAACGTTTTACTTTTTGCAGGAATCTCTTCGCGTATGATCTCATCCCAGGCAATGATGTCCGGAGTGCCTGATCCACGCGACCGTGGGGCATTCATGAGCATCAACTCCTCCGTGCAGTACGGGGCTGGCGCCATATCCTCCGCAGTTGCCGGGCTAATTGTTGTTCAAACTGGGAATGGGTTCATTGAGCATTATGACACACTGGGGCTTGTGGTTACTGTTGCTTGTATTTTGACAATGATTGCAATGTTCTATGTGAATCGTCAGGTAATAGCCAAGCACGCAGCTTCCCCAAAAGCCTAATCCCGCGGACCTAACCGCACAGGATTGGTTGACGAACTTTCAGGTACGATTCAACTCGGGATCAGGGGCGCCCGCATGGACATTGAGACTGTCGAAAGGGATGGAGTTGCGATTCTTCGGTTGTCCGGAGAAATCAATATGGACAATGCCGCTGGCCTGCAACGGGCCCTGCAGCGCTGCATGCAGTCAAAAATCATCCTTGATATGTCTGGCGTAACCCTTCTGGATTCTGCCGGAATCGGGGCCCTCATTTCAGCCACTCAAACAAAGAGCATGACTGTGAAGTTTTGTGGTATTCGGACGGCAATTTTTCGCCTGCTGTAATTGACCAAGGTAGACAATCTGTTCCGCGCCTATACAACTGAAAACGATGCAATCGAAGCGTTTTCAAAGCAAGACCAGAACCCTTAAGCGTCCAACCTATTCTCCCTGTTGGCCATTCAGTCGTAACTCAACGCGCTCGTTTGCTGGCCAGGAATTTCTCCAGAGAAGAATAGATTCCTCCAAAGGCCCCATTTGATAGAACAAGAATTACATCGCCAGAATTTGCCTGCGTAAAGTTCCTCTGAAAATTCAGAGACAGCTGCTGCGGGTCACTCGCGTATTCAAATGTTCCGCGCTTCTTCTTGCGCAGATTGCCTATTAAGCCTTTTACGTTCAGTCGATCTTTTGACCTTACCTTCTTCTGGTTGTACACTTCTGTAAGATACACGTTATCTGCCTTTTGAAAGGCTTTGGTATAGGATTCCTGAAATTCCATCCGATGCGAGCTCGCACTCCGTGGTTCAAACAGTACTGTAACTTTGCGCCCTGGAAAGGACTGACGTGCAGCTGCTATTGTTTCAGCAACGGCCGTGGGATGATGCGCAAAGTCTTCAATCATAACGAGTGAATCATTCTGATAGCGAATCTGCTGACGCCTGAGAACACCTGGAAACGATGCAATCGCATCCCGGATGACCTCTGGTCTGACACCCAACGCGAGCGCAACGCGCGCAGCTGAAAGTGCATTCCTGGCATTGTAGTCCCCAATCATGGGAAACTTTGTTAGAGCGCCAACACCATCCAGATAGATTCTATCCTGTTTTCTTTGAAAACCATAGATACCCTTCTTGCGCTTATTTGAAATCCATTCCAGCCTGGAATACGCATAGTCCTTTAGTACTGCGCGAACACCGGCAGAGTCGTGATTGGCAACCACTAGCCCCTCTGACGGTATCATTCTAATCAAGCGCTTGAAGGGAAGCATGTAGTCTTCAATATCTTTAAAGATATCCGCATGATCAAATTCCACGGCTCCTATGATCAAATAACGTGGCCTGTAATGGAGGAACTTGGATCCTTTATCAAAGAATGCAGAGTCATATTCATCACCTTCAATCACAAAGTAAGGTGATTCGGGGATTGCAAAACCGTCCATGCCATCCCCGCGCACGCCTCCGGCAAACAATCCCGGTTTTAGACCGGCCTCTGCAAGAATGTGATGCGTTAAGAACGTTGTTGTAGTCTTACCATGGGTACCCGCCGCAACTACGACCTGGCGTGACTTTAAGAAAAACTCAAACAAGGCCTGAGGCAAACTCATATAGGGAACAGATGTATTTAGAACCGCTTCTACTTCTGGATTTCCACGACTGATCACATTTCCAATAATGCACAAATCGACATCTCTAACGTTAGCCGCATCAAATTGCCTGGCTTCTATCTTCCATTCTTTTAAACGATCCGACATGGGCGGATACAAATCGCGATCAGACCCACTAACAGTATGCCCGAGCGTTCGCAGCATGGCTGCAAAATTTCCCATTGCCACGCCACCGACTCCGGTAACGTGGATTTTCAAGTAAACAGCCGTCCTAGAATTTTGACACTCGTAAGAACATTGAGTGCGAGCACAAACAACACGCTTGGAATCAGGATAAAGAAAAGTGCACCGACTAATCGGAAGATTGCTTTTTGAACCGGCAGGTTCCATATTGAAATTGAAGCACGGATGAAAAGCAAAACGGAATAGCTGGCCGCAAGGATTGTCATCAACAGTCCGATGGCCGGGTGAAGCAAAAAGAACAATCCGCAGCTACACGCAGGTAGAGCACAGAAAAGCATTGCGTTTTCCGGACGTTCGCGCCCCGGAATCTCAAGGGCGGGACCTTTTTCATTTAAGAGAATTCGATCATAGACCATTGCAAGTAAGACTACAAAGACTGGTATCGCTACAGGTAAAATTAGGCGGGCGGAAGTGGAAAACCTGGAACCCAGGATCCATGGCAGCGGCGAAATAATTGAGAAGATAGGAATATGAAGAAGCAAAATCAGATGCGAGTAAAATACAAGCTCACGTGATGTTATAAGTGGGCGAGTCAGGAAATCACGGAGCGCCCCATTCCAATCGGAATAGAGCGCTCGTAAATCGGAAAGTACAGTCACGTTAACCGACCAGCTTCTTTACAGCCTCAGCAGTTTTTTCGTAGTTTGGCTCACCGCCAATATCTCCAACAAGCTCTACATGCTGAACAGTATTGTCTTTATCTACAACAAACACCGCACGGGCGGAAAGACCTTTGAGTGCGCCTTCTGCAATGTGAGTTCCGTATGCGTGAGAGAATCCCATGTCGCGAAACTGTGATCCTGTTACTACATTTTTCAAACCTTCTGTAGTGCAAAAGCGTTTCATTGCAAATGGAAGATCTCCGGAAACTACAAGAACAACTGTGTCCTTCATTTCACCCAGCTTCTGATTGAATTCACGGGTTTCTTTTTGGCAGACTGGAGTGTCTAAAGATGGGAGGGCGACCAGCACCTTTACTTTGCCAGCGAAGCCTTCAAGGCCTACTTCCGACAGATCATCTTTAACTACCTTGAAATCCGGTGCCTTCTGGCCAACGGTCGGAAGATTGCCTTCTAGACGGATAGTGTTACCTTTATGTGTTACCGATGCCATGCTTACTCCTGAAAATAATCCAAAATTGATTTTTGTATAGCATTCCAAACCGGGCCTTTATTAATCCAGTTCTTTTTATGTACGATCGATGCTCTGGCCGGCAGGAGAAAGCCCTTCAACAGTTTGACCTGATTGCTAGAGATGCCGGAGCGTTCTCAGCACGCTGGGCCAGGAGAATTCACCGCGCATCCAGGCTGCGCGGCTTCCTTGGCGAAGTCCTTATTCTCAATTGCAACCTGCTCCTTGAATCCACGGAGAAAGCGCCCATCCTTGCATTCTCGCATAAGAAGATTCACGATCTCTTTACGGTCGTTGAGCTGGCACTTGCTCGGAGTTTTCCAATGCACGGGCATACGGTAATAGCCCAGGGTGGCCTCTTTAGCGGAATGTATATTTACCGCGATTGGATTCCCCTGTTTCTAAAGCACGGGCCGTTTAGATTTTTTACGGAGAGTATTTCGCGCTTCATTGGAAGCAAGATCGAGGCGCTTCTGCGCGAGACCAACTGTCACCCGGTCTACCGCAGGTTTCGCGACGTACCCTCGCGCAAGGTGTACAACAGTATTATTTTTTCCGGACAACGAATCTCAGGGATGACGTACGATCAGTTTATCGAATACACTCGCAGCGAAACGCTCAAATCCATTGACACAGTCCGCGACGATATCCAGGTTCGAAATAAGTCGCTCGTGATTTTTCCAGAGGGGAAGTATCAGCAAAATGGTGCCATTGGAAAATTGAATTCTTTCTTAATGAATGTTGCGCGAGAATCAGGGCATCCACTCTTAACCCTGTCTATCACGTATGATGAACTTTGTCCAGACAGACGTGGCAACATAGATACATTCATAACCGTCAATAAAATTGAAAGCCAGCAGCAACTTATAAAAGCAGCCGCGGCCAGCCTGCAGAACAATACTGCGATAACTACAAGCAACTTACTGGCCATAATCCTGCTCAGAGCGGGAAAACAAATCGACCTTGACACTTTGGAAAGCAAGCTCTCAAAACTTTCAAATAAATTGCCGGAACTGCAACTTCCGTTCGATGAGCGCTTGCTGGATTCGGATTTTCGAAAGGATCGGGTCCGGCGAATGTTAAAATCCAGACGGACCTGGTTTGAGGAATCGCGCAAGACCTTGAGATTAAATTCAACTGAAATGCAAAAATTCAAGGCGACTGAACGGACAGTAAACGATCTGGAATGGAATCAGAACAACATTACGCATGCCCTGCCCGTTCTCTCAGAACTCCTCGAAACTACTTAACGTCAGGCGGCTTTCCTTAGCTGATCCAGGCGTTTTTTGGCGTTCAAATTATCGGGCTCAATCAATAGCGCAGCATCAAGCAATGCTTCTGCACGACTTGAATTTCCCATCCTTGCATACACTTCTGCAAGGTTTATCAAATTCTTAACATGCCTTGGATTTCTTAACTTCACGCGCTCACCAAAATCTGCCGCTCGATCGTACTTGCGCAGTTTCTTTAAGCAGTAAGAGGCTACGTAGACAAACTCCGTATCGCCGGGCCGCAAATAAGTGTAGTCTTCGGCAAGCGGCGCAGCCTTCTCATATTGCTTTGTCTTGACATAAGCGAGTGCAAGACGTTTCAGAACTTCCGGGTGACGGTCGTCGAGTTTCAGCGCGCTTTCGAGCGCCGCCGTTGCTTCGTCGGCTTTCTCATTCTTGAGAAGTTCCTGGGATTTCATCAACAGATTGCGAATCTCATTTGCAGTTGGCGCTTCTGCTCTGCCTTCTCCGCCTGCCTCGCGGTAACCCACACGAATAAATGTAAGATCATCAATAATAGTTCCGGATGCCTGAAGGCGTTCGAAAATTCCCTGAAGATCGGCTTTTGCTTCCTCAACGTGCCCGAGGATGAGTGACTCATCCTCGTTCATAAAGGGTTCACGCCCTTCAGACGTCATGAGAATATCATCTCTTCCATCCGATCCAACAATCATAACGTCGCCAGGCTCAAGCTGGAACGTGCGGATAAAAATATTTCCTGAAACTGCGGGAGATCCCAGCTTCTGAAAATACGTTTCGTGATCCATGAATGCCGCTTTGCCGCGGCGATACAGCATGGAGAACGGATGCTCAGCATTTATATAATAAAGCAGTCCCGATTGCTCATCGATTACACCCAGCACCAGCGAAACCATCATCGAACACTCAAAAGCTTCAAAAACTTTATGAAGTTCGATAAATGCATTCTTAATCCAGCGTTCCGGAAACTGATCCTGCATGGCGGCGGAAAGGTGAGTCCGCTCAAGCATCGCTTCAAAAACTGATCCAAGCACAAGGGCGCCACCAGCACCCTGCATGGATTTTCCCATTGCATCAGCATTCATAAATACGATAAACGGGCGGCCGCCAAGTTTCAGGTTATTCGACATACAGAGATCTCCACCGATCTCTTCATTCCAGTGTCTGAAGGTAAAATTCTTCTTTTGCTTCTGGAAGAACTCAATTGAAACTGCATCACTCTTGGCACGATTCGCGCGCAGTGGCCTGAGCAGCAGCGCAGTAAGGAAATAATCCCCGTCTTGCTGAGTCTTGAGGCTCTGGACCTGCGTTAGGGTTTCTTGCAACTCTGCAGTACGCTCTTTCACTTTTTCTTCAAGGGAACTTGCGTACTCTTGCAGCTTTTGCCGAGCTTCGCGGATGGATTCGACCATTCCATTGAAACTACGTGTCAAAAATCCGATTTCATCCTCTACGCGGGGTTGAATCGAGACCGAAAGATCTCCCTGGTTTACTTTGACCACGCCATTGACCAGAGCTTCAAGCGGAGTAAGTAAAGCAGTCGAAAAGAATATTCTAAAACCAACCAGAACAAATATCAGAGTTCCAATAAGAACCGTTACGATTTTAACCGCAGTTTGATGGACAAATGCGCGATAGTTCGCATATGGAAAGCCAAGCTCTGTAACAGAATTGCCGCTCACGTACATGTAGGAGACGAACTGTTTCCTTCCATCACTTGAGTCCCGATACCAGCGATAGCCCGGTGGATGCGCCGGAGTCAGGTATTCCATAACTTCTGCCCGCAAGTCTGCGCCCTCAGATTTACTTTCTTGTAAATGCTCTTGAATAACTTGCCGGAACGGAGCAAATTCTTTGCCCCCACCAGGAAGGAATGCCTCAAGGCCGGTCCTAAATTTTGACAACGGAATTTGATGGATCTGATACGTGCGACGAATGATGGGTCGCTCCATTGAGTGCAGGTATCCCAAAACGGCCTGTGGTCCAGCATTCTTCTCTAATCGCACAAATTCGCGAATCCCCGTCGCATAGCCTGCAAATGCATGCGGTGAAGATTCGAGCACTGCATCGAGTTTACTCTGGAAATCCTGATCACTCAATTTTGCAATCCGATCAATGAGGGCAGTATTTTCAAATTCGTGCCTAACTTTTTTAAAATCAATCTGGCTTGAGCCGCCAGAAATAGGCAGCGTATTGGGAGAAGGTAGAACTGGCGAGACATTGGACGGAGAGGCAGGGTTCACCGTATCAGCAGGAGACGAGGGCGCGGCAACCTTTGGGTTCGAATTTGCGGGAACTTCTTTTTCTGCAAGTTCACCCGCGCGATGCGAATACGCGTATTTAACAAGATCCGATTTCTTTCCACGAATGAACAGATCGCCTTCGCGACGATAGATATCATCAAACGATTGTTCTGTATTTTGCAAACTGAAGTAAGCAACCATCTGAAACACAAGAAGAATCGTAACGAGCGAAATCCCTGTGATCTTAACCATAAAAGTGGTGCGATCCGAGGTGTTGTTTATGAACAAAATAACAACTGCGAAACATGCAGAGACGCTGATGAGTGTGAACAATGTAGTGAAAGTATCACGGTCCATAACTCCAACGCGAGAGAGTACATTCAAGATTCCTGGAATCAAAGTTGCTGAAAGGAAACTCAGTACAAGACCAAGGACAATCCAGCGCTCGCGTCCCTTGAGACGAATGGCCTTAACTATGCCAAAAACAATGTAAATAAGTGCATTGAGGATAATTACAAATCCAACACGACTGCTCAATTCTTCTGCGTCAAAATCCCAGAGATGCCCGGAGAAATGGTACGTGATTTGGACTTTAGAAGTAGCATACGCGAAATATCCCACAACCGATAAAGTTACAATCCACTGAACCAGCATGATGTAGCGAACACCTCGCTTAGCCGGTTTTGGATAGTTCAGCAAGAACTGAAGAATGTGCGTGCTTGAGGCGATAGACCCAATGATTGTAAAATAGCGGTGACTTACAGCCGTAATGTCATAGAGAGAGTGCGCCAGACAGAATGCAAAACTTAGAAGTGCTGCGCATACGAAGAAGCAGGCGACGTGCACGGTGCCAGTAGATTTCTCTTTGATGGTGAAAGCGAAAAGGCTTGAGAGTCCGGAGAAAAGGCCAACGATGAGATACCCAATGGCGAAATAGTTCCAGAAAACCCGATCGAAAACCTCAAACATTAGTGTCCCCTTTTATGGATGGACTCTCGATTGCGTGTAAGCAAAGTCAAGCCATCCTGATTTTTTTCTTCGGGAGCAAAGCGCGAATGTAAAAAGAATGACAATACGTCGCTGCCCTGGAACCGTCATACTGTGGATCGTGCGGGCCGTATTCTTCACTGGACTTCGAGGCTATTCTTTCCTTTGAGCTTCCTCCCCCTCCTTTTCCCCTATGTACCCGTGCTATTGTTCGTCCTGGCGGGTGCAGCGGTTGTAGTCTACCTGGGTGAACGCAAATCCGGCGGGCTGCCCCTCACGCAATCGAGGAGCTTCCACGTAATGCGCCTTTGCGGTATTGGAAGCGTGCTCAACGCCGTTCTGTACTTCGGGCTGCTGCTGCATTCGCAAGCATGCATCCTTCGACCGCTTTCCAACCAGCTCGAACCGGTGCGCGAATTCTATCGTGGGCAAGGACAAACAGAATCCAGGAGTAACCAATGAACATAGTAATCTTCACAGACACGTATCTTCCAAAGATCGATGGTATCTGCATTTCTGTTGATCACTTCACGCGAATCCTTGGAAGCAGAGGACATAATTTTGTAATATGCGCTCCCAAATACGGAGAGCACGACATTGACCATATCGCAGATAATATTCAGGTCATCCGGTTCAAGAACGCACCTTTGCCTTCTTACCCGGATATTAAAGTTGTTTTACCATCGCACAAAAAGATTACGCGCGCCATGACTATGTTTCCCCCGGATCTAGTACATATACAAACACCTGGATTGCTTGGACAGTACGGAGTGCTGGCTGCTAAAATGTACGGTGTGCCACTGGTTGGGACGTATCACACGCTTGTTTCAGAACAGGACACTTATATTTCACTGTACAGGCTTCTGAAAGTGGATGCGCTTCTGGACTATTTCAAATCACATAAGAAAATTGAAAAGCGACTCGATAAGATCGAGCGTAAGGAAAGTAAATCGTTTAAGAGCCAGATCATTTACAAACTGACGCTTGGCGTTTACCAGGCTGGAGAGGTAATTATCAGCCCAAGTCATTTGATCAAGAAGGATCTGCAAGACGGCGGAGCAACTACACCCATTGAAGTTGTTTCAAACGGGATGGATCTGGATCGCTTCCGCGGAACTGTGCGCGAAGCTCCCTCCGCGGCCAACGGGCCAAGACTGTTACATGTAGGGAGAATCTCATTCGAGAAGAACTGTCAGGTTGTTATCAAAGCGTTTGCACTGATGTTGCAAAAATTTCCAAATGCAACGCTCGATATCGTAGGCGATGGCCCAGCCCTTACCTCAATCAAGATTGAAGCCAAGCATCTGGGTGTATTCGACAAAATGAATTTTCCAGGATTCGTTCCGCATGGAACGCTGCACGAGCTCTATCCAAAGTACGATTTGTTTATGACTGCATCTACAATGGAAACGCAAGGCCTCGTAGTTCTAGAAGCCATGGCATGCGGGCTACCGTGCGTGGGCGTAAATGCGTATGCTTTGCCTGAATTAATTCAACACGAGCGAAATGGTTTCATCGTTGAACCATTTGATCACATCAAGATGGCTGAACGTGCAATCCAGCTTCTAAGCGATCCGGATCTGTACAGAAAATTCTCCGCGCAGAGTTTGTCGATTGCAAGCGAACACGAGGTTCATGCATGTGCTGATCGCCTCGAAAGCGTATACCAGGGCATCGTCGATAGGCATAGAGCAAAAAAAGCAGCGAGCGGAGGGGGACTTCTGGGTGGATTCTTACAGTAATGGGCCGGCCAGGGAGGCTTCCCTGTGCGACCTTTCAAGGACACTCTGATAGGGCTAGTCGGACTTGCGCGAGGCCTTTAAGAAACGCCGGTTTCGCGCGCGCTTACATAGTTCTCCGTAAAAGGAATTTCAATTCTTGCAATTGTGCCGCGTTCCTCGCGGCCAATTCTAAACAGGCTGGCATCGAGGTTCTCACCCTTTAACAGCAGGATGTTGAGAGCGAATCCAAGACCCTCTCCTTCTGTCTGATCACCGTGATCCAGAAAGTATTCATGCAGGCTTTCGTACTTCATGGCCTTTTGAAACTTCTCGCGAATGCGTTCTTCATCTTGAGGGAGAATTTGCTTGTTATTAATTATTTCAATACGAAGCCCGTCGGGCGTATGGGTGAAAATCATTTTAACCTGCAGGCCCATGTTACTGGCTTTTTCCGCGTACGTCTCAAGCCAGGTCCTTGTCAATGCCTGCGATTTGAATAATGGCAGTCCGCGCTGGTAGTCGTCCTGATTGGAAATATCAAGACCCTGCTCAGCAAAGAAAACGTGCTTCATGTTGGCCTTGGTGGCATTGGTAGCAAGCTCAAGAGCACAGGTGAATAGTGCATCCTTGAGATGCGCGCGCCCGTAGCGAGCGAGGATCTTTTCTACCGTTATTTGCAATTGCTGTTCTACAGCTTCATCCACTCGGAATGATACAATTTCAATTTTACTGCCGTCGTTCAGAGCAACTTCCAGATTTTTTTCAATTTCAAAGTAATTCACTTTGTAACCTTGCAGACGAAGAACTTACAACTTTTGTTACAAGCCCCCGCAGAATCATGACGAATCAACCCCTATCGACAAGGACAAAAAATGTTCACCACAAGCGAGATTATGTCACATAACTCGCCGGTTGGCTTCTTGTCGCAGACTAAGATTTCTTGGATTTCTGAAGGTTTTTGCTCAGGATACTCCGAACATTCTTCCAGCTAGTTTTTGTAACTAGATACCTGGGAAGTTTGAGAGGTTCTGGATTCAGTTCAAGCGGCACCTGGACAACCCCGTGATTGATCGTGAATGCATACTTGAATCCAGCCTGAGCCAATTCATCCCGCGCCAGATCAGAATAGACTCCAAAGGGATATGCGAACAGTTCCATTTTTCTCCCGAGCTTTGATTCCAGGGTATCGCGCGAGCCATAGATTTCTTTGAGAAATTCCTTTTTATCTTTCTTATACTGTTTCTCGTTCAGAAACAGATGATAAAACCCATGCGCACCTGCGCTTGCACCGTCATTTAAGAAACCTTTGATCTCAGCGTAACTCAGCGCATACGGGACAGATTTGCGATCAAGGATTCCAGGATACAGGAAAAGCAAAGGCTTAACGCCATGTGGCTTCAGGGCGTTGTTGTAAACTGCATTGATTGAATTATTTCCATCGTCGATTGTGATCCATACGTTGTTATTCCCATTCACACGACCTGACATCACATCTTCAGTTTTTACAAATCGATAGCCCATAGATGCCATATCATCAATCTGTTTTTTGAATTCTTCAGGAGCCACATCATAGTCTGTTTTACGATTCATGAATGTGTGGTAGCAAAGGACATGAACCGTGCCGCGGGCTCCAAGCCCGGAAACAGACAAAATACACAGGAAAAATAGAATCTTTCTGCACATATCGGTCAGAAACCTGGCCCTAATCGGTAACGGACGCAAGGATTATTGATTGCAATGGCGACTAACGCTACTCAAATCAAATTAAGCGTAGTCGCGATTGTAGTCGTCCATGGACACACGAATTACCTCATGCGCAGCTTCCACTCCATAGACTTCAGCAATCTGGACTTTGCGCGGACCGGCTCCAGGCATTTGCTTGTAGGTCAGAAAATAATGCTTCAAACGATCGAGTAGAGACTCAGGAATATGTGGCAGATCGTGGACTGCATCAAATATTGGATCCCCCTTCATAACTGCAATGATCTTGTCATCTGCCTCGCCTTTGTCCACCATGCGAAGTCCGCCAATTGGCCTTGCATTTAACAGGATATCGCTCCGAGTAATTGTAGCTTCAGCCAGAATACAAATATCAAGCGGATCCAGGTCACCTTTCTCCACGCTGGCTGCTTTACGTTTTGCAAGCTCCGCAATTCCGGCCCCGCAAAATGTCCTTGGAATAAATCCGTATAGTGCAGGGCAGAGACTGGAGTAGAGTTGCGGACGATCAATTTTTAGATGTCCCGTTTTTTTATCCAACTCATACTTAACAGTATCGAGAGGCACGATTTCAATATATGCAGTAACAATTTCTGGGGCTTCATCGCCTGGGCTAATTCCATGCCATGGATGTGCAACGGTTTGGGGTGATCTCATTGAGCCGGAATATCCCGACCTGCCAGGAATGCAATTAGATATGCGCTGCAAACTCCGACCAGAAAAGAGATTCGCAATGGGGTGCAGGCCCCTGAAGATTGTCTTATGTATGCGAAGGGTAAGACATTTGATGAGATTCAGATAGGGGATAGCGCAAGCTTTACCAAAACTATCACAGAAACGGATATTTACCTGTTTGCTGGAATCAGCGGCGACTTTAACCCCCTGCACGTAGATGAAGAATACGCAAAGACCACGCCGTTCAAAACGCGGATCGCGCACGGCGGCCTGGCCGGATCACTCCTGGCTCCCGTTCTTGGAATGAAACTTCCTGGCCTTGGGACCATGGCGCTTGAAGCTACACAAAAATACAGGGCTCCTGTTTTCCCTGGTGATACAATAACCTGCAAAGTTGAAGTGATCGCAAAAGTCCCGCGCCTCAAAGCAGTAGATATGAAAGTGACCTGGACAAATCAAAAAGGAACGACTACGGGCAAGGGAACCTGCCGAGTCATTCCTCCGACTTGATCAAAAGATTACAAAAGCATGGCAGTGTTTCTGGCCATCACTGCACCGATCGTAACCGCGGAATATGCAATCACTGCAACTGGAATTGCAACATACGTGAAGTAATTTTCGATTCGTTTGGCTAAAACCGCATCGCCATTGCCTTCATTGAAAACCCTGTTCACAAGCAGTGTTTTCCCAACGAGCGCAAATAAGAACAAATACGAAATCATGAAGTAAACATCGGTCCGCATGCTGTAGCCAACGCTTGGAAGATTTGAAGCCATGGC
>JAIOPQ010000116.1 GCA_021413825.1 Spirochaetia bacterium
CTACGAGTTTTTCGCGCGGCATCTCCACCGTGATATTCTTTAGATTATGCTCGCGTGCACCCTGTACACGGATTGTATTTCCACGGACGGTGGGTGAACTCATCAGCCAAACAGGAAGCGGATTACATTTCTAAAGAGGTTCTGTTTTCCTTTAGAATAAGGAAACCACCAGAGCTCCTTTGAAAGCCCGGCGCGATCGACACAGACCGATTGCTGGTCTGTAAACGCGCGGATGCCTTCGATTCCGTAAACCTTACCAAGCCCGCTGGATTTTACCCCGCCAAATGGAAGATCTGAGATGATGTAATTGGAATATACATCGTTTAGATTCATGTTTCCACTTCTAACCTGGCGGGCAACCCTGCGAGCCCGCTTCATATCCCGGCTCCAGACATAAGCGTTCAGGCCGTAGGCCGTTGCATTTGCCAGATCGATGGCTTCTGCCTCCGTTTTGAAGGGAATGATATTGATAACTGGTCCAAAGGTTTCCTCTTTCATGATCTTGAAATTCTGATCATGATTTGTAACTATGGTTGGTTCATAGAAGTGTCCGTCGAACGCAGGATTCTTATCCACAGTGATGCAGGTCTGACCGGAATTTGAGAATCCGCCCCAGAGCGCACCGTTGGCCGCACGCTTCAGGTTTGCATCGTCAAACACAACCATAGGGGCCTTTCCACCCAGTTCTAGAATTACCGGCTTAAGCAGCCTTCCACAGATCTCACCAATTTTACGGCCTGTTGCGGTTGAACCTGTAAAGCAGATCATATCTGATTTGGGAGATTCAACGAGAGCAGCACCGGTTGACCCGTCGCCGGTAATTACATGGAGAACATCCGCTGGAAGTCCAGAGCGCATTGCAATCTCTGCTAGTTTCAAACTTGTTCGCGGCGTAACCTCAGATGGTTTTAGAACAACGGTGTTTCCGGCCATCAGTGCCTGAGTTACCGGCCCAACTGAGAGCACGAGCGGATAATTCCAGGGCGAAATCACTCCAACAACGCCACGAGGAAGGAAGCTGACGTATGCACCTTTATTTACAAATAATCCTGTAGAGCGTTTTTCATCCGACAGATAGGCTGGACCGCGCTTTTCCACATACTTCATGTGTTCGCATACTGTGAAGATTTCAATGATGGCATCCATCTCCGTTTTTCCGCATTCTGAGCAGATAACGTCGATTACCTCTTCCATGTCCTTGACGATTTGCTTGCGGAAGTTCTTGAGATGTTTTGCGCGCACTTTGAGCGGAAGATTACTCCAGCTTTTGAAAGCTCCACGCGCCTTATCGAGAACCTGATCTACAGCAGCTGCATCTTCCAGAGGATAGTTGCCGAGAAGTTCGAGTGTGGCGGGATGCAATTTCTCGAAAAAACGTTTCTTACCTTTTTGAGTAATCTTCAGGCCAACGTGCCCGTTACCTAGGTTTCCATGAATTGCAGCACTGCGCGGTTTGATTGATAATTTTGCCATAGCTCCTTTAAGCAGTTGCTTTAGGAGCGAGACGTCAAGCCAAAACGTCGGCGCAGGAACTCAAGTTCAGGAATCCTGAAAATAAAACCGGACACCACGTACAAGAGTCCTCCTCCACCCGCTCCCAGAAACACGAGCGGTAGAGCCAGCTGTCTCGGGTTTGGTTGGAAAGGCAGAATTCCAATTCCAATCAGCCCGGCGAACAGATCGCCCTTGAAATATAGTAGAATCAAGAGGAAGCCAACCAGGATTAAATAACCGGGGATTTGTCGCAAGATCGCTCGTACGGCTTCACGGAGTCTGATTGAGGGAATGTGCTTCTTCAGGGTCCTGTATAAGAACGCGAAATTTATGACAGCACAGAAAGAAGTGCTGAGGGCCAGGCCACCCTGTTGCAGATGGGGAACCAGAAACAGGTTAAGGGCGAAATTCAGACAAACTACACCGATCAGGATTCGCACTGGCGACTTTGTATCTTCGTACGCATAGAAAGAGGACGTAACAATTCGATTCGCGCTGTAGAGCGGAATGCCTATGCAATAGAATTGTAATGCAGCCCAGGTGATTGCAGTGGACCTTACATCCCAGTCACCGCCAAAAAACAACAGATTGATAATATCCGGCCCGAGCAGGTAGAGCCCAATTCCAGCTGGAACATTCAAAAAGAAAGAAAACGATAAGGCATGGCTCAGTTCATGCGGTATGTCCGACGTTTTATCCTCGCGAATCGCCCGCGCAAGGACTGGAAGAATTGCAGTCGAAAGCGCAACACCAATCACCCCTGTTGGCAGTTGAATCAATCGATGCGCAAATCGTAGTCCAGTAATGGCGCCTGGATTCGGAATCATGTAACTTGCAATTGCAACGTCCAGCAACTGATTTAACTGAAATATGCTCGCTCCAATTACTGCCGGTGCCATCAGCGTGTAGATTTTCTTCAAGGCAGGATCTTTGAAGTTTAGATTGTATTCAGGATTCCAGCCTTTCTTCCAGACATGAATGCCCTGGAACATAAGCTGAGCAAAACCACCACAAATCGTAACCACAGCAAGCCACTTAACGTTACTAACGTCGTTTAACGTGAACATTGACAGGACTAGAAAGCCGCCGATCAAAATCAAATTCAGCAGCACGGGAGAAAGCGACGGAATAAAAAACGACTGCCTGGTGTTTGCCATGCCCATGAAAATGGATGCAAGGCTTGTAGTAAGAATGAATGGAAACAGGATGCTCGCCAGGGTTATTACAAGGGTTGCTTCCTCGCCTGTCCTACCCGTAT
>JAIOPQ010000120.1 GCA_021413825.1 Spirochaetia bacterium
ATGCACCCATTGCGGGAATCCTATTTGCAATCGAAGTGCTTCTAGTCGATGTTTCGCTTTCCTCAATCATTCCGCTTGTAGTTGCCTCTGTCGCGGGATCGCTTTGCTCCATCGTCCTGCAACAAAACGAAATCCTTTTTGAATTCTCTCGAATTCCGTCCTTTGATTTTCACAACGTACCATTCTATTTCGGGCTCGGCCTTGTCTGCGCAATGGTCTCGCTTTTGTACCTGGCTACCATTCAAAAGCTTCAGAATGTTTTTAAGGCCTTTCATCCAATATTGAGATGGGGAATTGCCTCGATTGGCATGTTTGGAATTGTAGCCCTCGTAGCACCTGTCCGCGGCGAAGGATATTCAGTGATCCAGTTATTGGGCCAGGGGCGCGCAGATATGGTGCCAGGGAATCTTCCGTTTTCAATGGAACCCAGAGGGTACTTACTGGCCTTCTTTATTGTAATGATTCTGGCAAAGATCCTGGCAACGGCCCTAACTCTGCGCTCCGGAGGCATTGGTGGTAGTTTTGCTCCATCACTCTTCATAGGAGCATGTACTGGATTTGTTCTTGCACGCGGGTTGAATCTGTTGCATCCGGAATTCCTTCCGGAAAGTAATTTCACAATCGTTGGAATGGCAGGAATGCTGAGTGGAATCATGTATGCTCCACTCACTGGAGTGTTCTTGATTGCAGAAGCCACAGGCGGATATAATCTGATTGTGCCCTTGCTACTCGTTTCCGCCGTCACGCACTTGATAGTAATTCAGTTTTTGCCTCATTCTATTGAGTCAACTGAGATGACAGCTCAGGGTGTCGCACCAACACAGCGACGAGACGTGCAAATTCTTGGAGAAATGCAGGTCAAAAATCTTGTGGAAACAGACTTTGCTTCACTTCCGCATAACGGTTTCCTGGGTGATCTGGTTGCAGCTGTGGCCAGGTCCAAGCGCAGTTTGTTTCCGGTTCTCGCAGACGGGCAGAAACTCGCTGGAATCGTAAACCTTAACGATGTGACTGGCATAATCTTTCGCACAGAACTCTACGAGACAGTCACGATAGCGTCGATCATGATCCAGCCACCAGCAACAATTGACTTACATGAAAACATGCGTGATGCAATGGAACGCTTTGATCAAACGGGTGCATGGAATCTGCCAGTGATTGAGTCAGGAAAATACAAAGGATTCGTTTCGCGTTCACGGATATTTCAAGCATATCGCCATGAATTAAAAAATGCCTGAGCTCTTCCTGACCACAAATCGGTAGTTTCTTCTATAATATGCCCCTTGAGAATATTTCTCAAGAAACCCTTGCTGCATCACGGTGATGAGTTGATACTATCCCAATGGTCCAGCCACTTGAAACTAAGCCCCATTTGTTAACTGGTAAGAGCGGCATATTGCTCATATTGCTGGCCTTCATTTGCGAAGCAGCCATCGCCTATTTTCACGGTTATCTCCCAGACCACACTAACTTAGTTCTATTCTATGCGATCCCAATTATATTAGTCGCCTGGACATTGGGATTTGCCGCAGGCTTTGCGCTTACCGTCTGGTCCGTTGGTCTCTGGTTTTTCACACAGGAGGGAGTGGATCCTGGAGTCCTTTACTGGAATACTGGAATCCGGGCAGCTCTACTACTAAGTCTTCTGACGTTAATCGAAATAATGAAGCGCACATGGAATGCGCGTGCCCGGGCCGAGGCGAGACTAGAAGCGCGAAAAGTATTTCTGGCCTCCGTGTCGCATGAATTTCGAAACCCTCTGCAAAGAATTCTGTCAGGCGTGGAGTTACTCGGGGGAACGGAAAGCCGGGAGATTGAGTCAATTCGCCAGTCAACAAATGAACTCGTTGAATTGGTGGATTCAATGATTGATCTTACCAGACTCGAAACGGGAGCCATAGGATTTTTAAGCGATTTCAATCCAGTCGCTGTCGTCCGGGAAATGCTTGATCAGCTTGGTCCGGTAGTAGTTCGCAAAAAACAAAACTTCACATTGCAAATTGATCCTGCCACTCCGACGTTCATCCGCGCTGACCTCAGTTGTCTTCGTCATGGCCTGGCCCGACTATTGCGCGATGCATCGGAGTTTTCTGAAGCCGGGGCAATCGTAGTTCTCCTGGGTATTGCAAACCAAACCCAGCTGCAAATCACAGTAAAGGATTCCGGTCAAAGAAGCCAGATAGCCTCAGCCACAGACATGCGGGACGGCCTTGGGTTTCATTTGGCCAGAGAGCTGGCGCGGTTGAACAAGGGTAATATCTGGCGTGATACTGCCCAATCAAGCGAGGTAGTTCATCATTTTACAATCAGCTTCGAGAGGCTCTGATCGAATGGATCGCGTCTTGATTGTAAACGGGAACGAGGATGAATCCACTCTTATTGCAGAAGGACTGTTGCGCGCAGGGATTCATTCACTGGTTGTAACGTCCGCCCTGGAAGCAAGGGTAGCCCTTAACAAAGAGCGATTCCGTCTGGCTCTTGTGAATTTGGAATTGAGAGACCTGGATGCGTTCGGATTCATCGATACTGCGCGAGAAGCCCTGGGAGGAACGCCTACAATTTTAACTACGGCGTTTCCGGACACACAAACAGTCGCACGAGCTGCATCACATGGCTTTCAATCAGTCATTGCAAAGCCGTTTCAGATTTCACTCCTGATACAGAGAATCCAATCTTTAACCTCGGAGAATCTATAATGCCACTGAATCACGGAATCATCGGAAATGAACGAATCCTGGCCCTGGTATCGCCTGATCTTTCAATAGACTGGTTGTGCATGCCGCGTTTTGATTCACCTTCTGTCTTTGCGCGCATCCTGGATGAGGAAGCCGGTGGTCGATTTCAAATTACGCGAGCAGACGGCCAAACCGGCGGATCGTTCACGTATGTTACAAACACGAATGTACTGATTCATTCATGGAAGGATGCAGAGAGCGAATATGAACTCATTGATTTTGCACCAAGAACTGTCTCCGGTCTTGGCACAGAAGCACCGCTTGAGATCATACGAATCCTCAGACCCATCAAAGGAAGGCCGCGCCTTCGCGCCATATTCGACCCAAGACCCGACTATGGAAAACTCAAACCAGAAATTTCCATGAGTGGAGAGGCCGCAACTGTGGCCGGTCCAGGATTGAATTTCTATCTCTATTCAAATTTACCGATATCCGGCATTCTTCAAGGGCGCGAGTTCTTTCTTGATCGAGAAATATTCTTTGTCTTTAGTTGCTACAGAAGAGAAAGAATCCCAACCAATGCAGAAGTAAATTTTCTCATGCAATCTACAGTCGATGGTTGGCGCGCATGGGCAAAAACGTGCGCGCTCCCAACATTTGAACCTGAAGCAGTACTCCGCTCTGCTCTTTGTTTAAAGCTACACACTTACAAGGACACTGGTGCCATCATCGCCGCAGCCACCACAAGTATTCCTGAGGCCCTCGGAACCGAGCGGACCTGGGACTATCGGTATTGCTGGCTTCGCGACGCTGCCTTTATTGTTGAAGCTTTGCGCCGATTGAGCCACCTTTCCGAGGGCGAGGAGTTCATCAGATATTTGCGCAATGTTGCAGAGTCGGGCCCACTGCAGCCACTCTACGCCATTGACGGTGCCACAAAACTGCACGAAGAGTTTCTCCCTCATCTTGCCGGTTACAAGAGCAATGGATTCGTTCGCGTAGGCAATGCCGCCTATCTGCAAAAACAGAACGACCTGATGGGTGAGATTATTCTCTGTCTGGAAACATTCGTAACTGATCCGAGAATCGTCTTTGAAGACGGCAATGATCTATTTAGACTCGTGGAGCGACTGGTCAATCAAGCGATTGAGAGTGCCCCGGAACATGACACAGGAATCTGGGAGTTTCGCAGCATGCTTCGCCCATATTCATTCTCGCGGGCTATGTGCTGGGCGGCAGTCCAGCGCGGGGCGCTTCTTGCCAGGCGTCTTGGCAAGATGGATCACGCTGCGCGCTGGCAGGCTATAGCAGACGCTGAAAGGGAAATTGTTCTGGAGCGCGCGTACAACAAGAAGCTGGGCTTCTTTACCCAGGCGCTGGATGGATCGCATCCAGATGCAAGTAATTTGCTTTTCCCAACCATTGGGCTAATTGACGCAAAAGATCCGAGGTTCGTCTCTACCGTACGCAAGTATGAAGAACTCATTGTCAAACGCGGGTTAATGCTTCGTTATATGAACGAGGATGATTTTGGAGAAACTACAAGCGCGTTTACAATTTGTTCATTCTGGTGGTGTGAAGCGCTGGCATTGATGGGAGAGCTAGACCAGGCGATTGAACTATTCGCCCGGCTTAAGCGCTATGCCAATCCACTTGGGCTTTATTCGGAAGACGTAGATCCTTCGACAGGCGAACTACTTGGGAACTTTCCGCAGGCCTATACGCACGTTGGACTCATTCACACTGCTATGACCATCGGCGAATTGCTGGAAGCAAGAGACGGACGCGTGAGGGCATGGACATGAACCCGCGGGTTCTACTCGTTTCAAATCGATTGCCGGTGGCAGCAACGGGCGACGCTGCAAAGCCTCTGCGTACTACGGCAGGCGGACTTGGTACGAGTCTGAAAGGTGTGCATGAAAGTGGGAACTCTGTATGGATTGGTTGGCCAGGAAACATGGAGCTCAGCCCGGAAGCAGCAGAAAACCTGAATGAGGCCCTACAAGAAAAGGGATTCGTTCCGGTCGATCTTACACCAGGGGACTTGAAGGATTATTACGACAACATTTCTAACGGTGTGCTCTGGCCGCTGTTTCATTACTTGATTCATCAGCTTCCGTACAATGCGAAGGGCTGGGAGACGTATCGCAATGTCAATATGAAGTTTGCAGAGGCAACAGCTTCGCAGTATCAGGCAGGCGACCTGATCTGGGTGCACGATTATCATCTGATGCTCGTTCCTGGCATGCTTCGAGAGATGTTGCCCGATGCACAGATTGGATTCTTTCTTCACATTCCATTTCCTTCCTCAGAGATATTTCGCATTCTGCCCTGGCGGGAGGAATTGCTCAAAGGTTTAATGGGCGCTGACTTGATTGGATTTCATACATTCACATATTCCAGGCATTTTTCATCGAGCCTTGTGCGTATTCTGGGAGCTGACCCGGAAGTGGATCGAGTGTCGCATAACGGTAGAACTGTTCACTTTGGAGTCTTTCCAATTGGCATCGATGTTCACCGTTTTGTTCAGCAGGCCCACTTACCCGAGGTTAAGGAAATGTCTCAGCGGATTCGCAGGCAGAATCCTGAGGAATTTCTAGCCCTGGGCGTGGATCGATTGGATTACACCAAAGGAATCCCTCGCAGGCTTCTTGCGATTGAAAGATTTTTGGAAAAGTATCCTGATTTCCGGGGAAGGTTTCGTTTTCTACAAATTGCCGTACCTACGCGTGAATCCAGTCCGGCCTACAATGATTTTCGCAGTCTGGTGAATGAATTGGTGGGTAGGATTAATAGTACGCACGGAACCATGGAATCTTTGCCGGTTCATTTACTCTATCGCACTGTGGATGCCAATGAGCTTTCAGCACTTTTCCTTGCCGCAGACATCATGATGGTAACACCTTTACGGGACGGTATGAATCTAGTCGCAAAGGAATTTGTAGCAAGTCGTGTAGACGGAAATGGTGTATTGATGATCAGTGAGTTTGCCGGAGCAGCAGCCGAACTTGGCGAGTCTCTCCTTGTAAACCCATACGACATTGAAGACGTTGCAGATCGAATTCATGAAGCGCTTCGCATGACTGATGCGGACAGGCGAGCCAGAATGTCGCTTTTGGCGCAGCGAGTTTCACAAATGGACGCTGGCACGTGGGCCAGGTCTTTCATTTCTCATCTGGCCTCGCTCACGGAAGGAAGGCAACGCGTCAGTTTCGATACAATCGAAACGATCCGGCAATCAATCAAAGCAGTCGATTCGCTTCTGTTCCTCGTGGATTATGATGGAACTCTAACCGCAATACGCGATAGACCGGCATTGGCCCAGCCGGATGCAGCTTTACGTGAACTGGTACTGCGACTCAGTAATCTGCACAGGGGACGATTCTGGATCGTATCTGGCAGACACAAACACGACCTGGAAACGTGGTTCCCGGAGAGCAATGTTGGCCTGGTTGCTGAGCACGGTCTATGGATGCGTGTAGAAGGGAACTGGACCCAGGTAATCGAAATTGATGTTTCATGGAAGGACAAACTCAGATCGATCATGGCATCTTTTGCGGAACGCACGCCAGGATCCCAGGTGGAAGAAAAAACAGCGTCCATCGCCTGGCACTATAGGATGGCGGATCGTGAATTTGGACGCGCCCAGGCAAAAGAACTCAGGCTGCATCTATTGGAATCGTTCAGCAATTTGCCCGTTCATATTCTAAATGGAAAGATGTGCGTAGAAGCGCGAATTCAAGGAGTACACAAAGGAGTGGCTACGCGACGTATCGCAGAAATGACAAAGCATGAGAGTGTGCTTGCTGCTGGTGATGATCAAACAGATGAAGATTTTCTGGATTTGCTACCCAACTCTATTTCCATTCGGATTGGCCGCGGACATAGCAAGGCTCAATTTCGTCTGCATGATCCCTTTGAGCTAAGGGCGCTACTGGAATCCCTGGCATCTGGAGAACAGAATGGTGAATAGAACCGTGACTAGACAAATCCGCAAAGGTATTTCCTTTGAGTCCCATCTGCGAAGGATATCAAATCTAGCGGCCATTTTCTATTTGGCCATATGGTTTGCCACGCCAGCAAGCCAGGCAGAAACAACTGCACCTTCCGCTTTAGTGGAATTTGCAAACGCCACCGGTGCAATCAAACGCATTCGAGATGCACACCGCCTGCGCATCGGGATGCAAAAAGACTACCAGCCTTTTCATATTGAGAATCCGCGACCTGGATTTACCGGAATCGATGCGGAACTGGCGCAGTTCATTGCACACGAACTCGGCGTCTCGGTAGACGTTGTGTTTGGCGATCCAGAGACGCTGATGTTGCTCGTCCAGCAAGGTAAGATCGACATTGCCCTGGGAGGCATATCCGCTTCCATCGAGCGTAGAAAGTATGTTTCATTCACTCAGCCGTACCTCGTCTCAAGCACGGCCGGGCTGGTTGCCCGGCGAGCTCTACCCAGGGAATCGGAATCCATTGACTACCCGCGGATTAAGTTGAAGAGCATTGCAGATCTCGGACCTTTTCCAACTCTAACACTGGGTGTGCGCAAAGGGACAACGACTGAACAGATGCTCAGGACTGATAAGATCTTCCAGAAATTCAAACTGGAAACGTATGCGAATCATCCTGATCTGGTTAACTCTTTGATGAATGGGAACATTGACGTCTTGATTGCAGACAGAATATTTCTCAGAGCACTGCTACTGCGCAGGCCGGCATTAAAAAACCAGAACATTCCGCTGCTGGATCCGGATGCTGCGGATAATCTCTGTATGCTGATTCGACAGGGTGAGCCTGAGTTTCTGGATTACTTGAACTTCCTTCTTGCGGAGGCTACAAGAACCGGGATCCTCGCAAACATCCAGAGACGATATCTGGAAACCGATGGGTGGTTGCCCTGATCCCAGCCAGGCTCAGATACCGATCGGCTCTGGCGTTCGCCCTCCTTATGGGAGGCTTCATCCCCATAGATTCTGCAATGGCGCGCAGTCCGGCGGATCTTGCAGATTTAGCAAATCGGTTCACGTTTGACGGACAGGCATTCGTCAGAGCCATCGCACTGGGCCGCGATATTTCGCTTCCGGAGCCGCCTGTAACATCGGACAAGCGGAAAACCCAACCATCGTATGCTGACTATTATCGCTGCACATTGGTGCCAACGTACTGCGTTGAATCCAGGCAACGTGAGGAGCAAAACTATTATACCTTTCGCCTCAATCTAAACACAGTCTTTCGCGTTAACGCAAACGCCGATGTTCTATTTGGAATAGAGGTTGGAGATTTAACGCTGGGCCGCGATTCCTCCAGTAATGGGCCTGGAAGCGGTGGACGATCCGGTGGCGCTACAAACCTGGAAACACACCACGCACATGTACGCCTCCATACCGTAGATGGATTGTTGCTGGCAGACATCGGCATTTTCTCATATAGCACGCCTGCCGGGTTGGTCCTCGCCCGATCTGGAGGCGGTAGCCGTGTGTTCTGGAAACCGGACACAATTGATTCTGTATTTCAAGCATTGTATTTTCGCGCCATCGATAACAGCCAGGTCGACGGTGACTCTAACGGATTTTCTGATTCAAATTATTCTGATGTTCACATAGCATCGGTTAGTTGGAAATTCACGCATTTCCGATCATTTGTCCCGGAACTGTATGGCGTGTATAAAGGAGATGGTGATGCCTCTTCATCGGACGATTCTCAATTTGGTGTGCGTGAAACCCAGCGTATGTACTGGGGTGGCTTGTATATGCAACTGTTCCTGGGTGATTTTGAATTCACACTTCACGGCATTGGTAACTGGGGACGATTTTCACGACTTCTGGCACAGGATCCTGGGGTCAAAAGAGTAACAGACAATCCTGCGGATCCCCTCTCGCAATTCATGCGCGATGCAACGGCTCCACCCATCTTTCACCGCTACAAAACAAATGCCGGGGCATGGCAGGTAGAAGCTGCGTATCAAATCTTTGAGCCCTTGAAATTAACAGCTCTGAGCATTGGCGCCACGGGACGACCATCCCGCACACGGGAACCAGATGGCAGTGATCCCGCGTATCGCGCTGACCAGTTTCGTCTCGCCAGCGGCTCCTTTCAACTTTCGAACATTGCAATCGACGATTCGGGAGGTTATTCCATCTTTTCCGGAGGAAATATTACGGGCGTTGTGGCTAACGGTGGCAAGATTGCCTGGCAAATAGGAGAACTGTGGCTGATTGAGTTGGTTTACCTCAGGCTCGGATCCTATCGTCCAATCGTAAATAAATACAACAAATATTACACAAGATTACAGAACTACCGCGACTCCAATTTCCTTGGAGAGGAATGGGACCTCAACGTAAAATTCAAAGCGTTCGAGGAATTGAAGTTCACGCTTAATTTTGGATATTTTAACGCCGGTTCCGCGTACAAATCCCTGGTTGATGCGCAGTACGGCGACCATGTTGCTGAAGTTCAATTTGGTCTGGTGGCGGAATTTTGATCGACCACTTCATCTTCGAGAAATATGAACCGTGCGTATCGGGAACGGAATTTCAATCTGTTCCGTTTTGAATCTTTCGTGTAACATCTTGATAAAAATAGATTTCAACAAGTATTGATCGGTGATATTGCTTACGCGCAAAACTACGGTGAAATCAATGCTTGAATCAGCAAACGTGTGAAATCGAACCAGCGGCATGAAATCTGGAAACATTCCTGGCTTATACATTTGGTCAAGGGCGCTTCCTGCAACTTCAAGGCAGACTTTTTCGACCCTATCCAATTGAGATCCGTATGCAACTCCAAGCTCGACGAGAATTGACACCGAACCACCGGGGAGTTGGTAGTTTGTGAATGTTGTTCGTGCCATTGTTGCATTGGGTACTACTATTGTGCTATTGCTTAGCTGGCGAATGGATGTTGTGCGCCAACCAATATCAGAAACGAAACCTTCCGCACCTGATTCCAGGGTAACAAAATCGCCAACACGAAGTTTCTGCCCAAACAGAATTGTAAGGCCAGCAAAAACATTTGAAAGCGTCTCTTGAAGGCCAAGCGCCACAGCCAGTCCACCAACTCCAAGAGCGGTTAGCACAGGGGTGACAGAAACACCTAGAATTTGCATAGCCAGCAAGAATCCGAATACAAAGATCGCGATCCTTACAATAATAGAAATAAGGGATGCTGATCGGATTGAGTTGGAGGCAGCAGATGTGGCTAGATGCGAGAATATCTTACCCACAACATTCATAAAACCAAGGGTAATGAGAGCTATGGCGCCTAATTGAAAGTAGGTGGCCAAAATGCTTATGGGTTTTGTGAGTGGAGATAGCCGTATAGCCACATAGGCGCATGCGAGAGTTAACAGCAGCCAGATGAATCTCTGGAGCGCGATGAACAACATTGAGGACCTGTCCATAGAACGACGAGTGATTGCCAATGTAAGGTAGACAGTCAATAGCCTGCCCGGGAAGATACATAAACCCAGAATACTCAGCAGTGCTACAACTGTTACGAACTCATCGTATGAAAGAATCGAATCAAACCATTTCATCAAATTGAAGTCATCCTGACTCACGCCCATTTCATTGCATCCATAATCAGAAAAAAGATCAATCCAGGATTCCTTCCCCCGGGCGAAATTTGCTGCAGCAATTCTGCGGCGGGGCGAGCCAGTTCATTAAAGGATTAAACGCACTCCGCCAAGGGCTTCCAGGCCAAATGGAAATTTGTCACCGGGTGAGCTGATAAACATAAAATTCTTTGGGATCCGCCATTCGCGGCTAACGGCATCCACGCTCCGCGGACCGAACTTCCCCTTACGGGCAATGAACTCGATGTCTATTTCTGGATAAGCACGATCCAGTACCTCTAGATCCCTGGAGAAGGACCTGGGGACTACCTCTCCGGGCCCAAGAAACGTTACAATCTTTAGATGATTTGTCAGTTCGTTCTCTGTTACATACATCATGACCTTGTTCAATATTGAGATATCGTCAAGCCTGGAAAAAAATACGAATTCTTGACTATGGAGAGCGCGAAGCGAACGAGCAACTTTTAATTGGCTAAGCAAGGTGATCTTTCGAACCTCCTCAAAAATGCTTTTGATCACATGCAACAATAGAAGTATAATCTGACCTCGATTCAACAAAGCATACAGTACAAGAACAAACGGGATAAAATACTGTAAAAATACCACGAGGTAATCAGGCCGTCGCAGAATATTTCCATACAATGCAAGAACAACACAGAGAAGTGCAAGGGCAACAACAGGAGGACTTGCGACTTCTGGTCGAGGCAAGCGAGCACGTTTCACCTTTAGCAACAAGTTTCCGTAAGCGAAGTAGGCCATGACAGCCAGGAACGATATGGTATACACACCGGCCATCGATTCCAGATCTCCCCGTGTGATGAAGAGTATGGAAACACAGAGAAGGAAAAAGCTCAAAAGTATCCTGTGCGGGCTGCCGCGTCTATTGTCGGCGAGCAGAAATTGCGGAAGAATTCGATCGAGGGCCATTCTACGAATGAGGCCGCTTACTCCGATGAAAGATGTGAGAACGGCGCCACTCAAGACCAGTATTGCATCAATTGAAACAATAAAGGCAAGCCAGGACCCGCCGGAAATCATACCAATATGCGAAAGCAGCGATTCTTTGTGATCTTTTACATCGTCGATGGGAACAATAGAGATCGCTAGCAAACATATAATAGGATTCAGGATCGAGACCGCCAGCCACATATTGCGCAATGTTTTTGGAAACACGCCGGGCGCTTGCTCCTCCACAAAATTCGCGGAACTTTCAAATCCGGAAATCCCGAGCATGGCTCCACAGAATCCAAAAAACAAAGCAGAAAGAATTCCACCTTCTGTTGGTCGATGAAAATTGACCTTCAGTGTGTCCAGGCCGTTGTCCGATAGAAACCAGATCGCAACCAGAATCAGTAGGGTCATGGTAACCATGTGAATCGCAAAAATGGCCAGGGCAAGTCGCGAAGATTCACTGATCCCAAGAATTGTTAACGCCAGGAAAAACAGCAACACACCAGCCGTAGCCAGGCCCACGGGGAAACTACCGGTAAGACTCTGGAGATAGTACATTGCCGCGCTGGCGGAAATTACTGCTGTAGCCATGTAGGAAAGGACCGTCAAACAGGCAGCCACTGAAGCGTTTGCTTTGCTAGTTGTATTCAAAAGGACGTTATATGCCCCTCCGTTCAATGGTAGGGCTCCAACAGCCTCGCCGTAAATCCGGCGAAACAAGAATAGTACGCCCGCAACAATGATCAGCGAAATCCAGGCATACTGTCCGGCATAGCCTATAGCCAGCGCAGACACATAGAGACACGAGGAAGTGATATCATTGCCGCAAATTGCTGTGGCACTCCAGGCGTTGAGCTGGGGTCGGGAACTTGATTCTTCACGATCCATTCCTACTCCTCTTCTCTCCGACTTACGAGCCGACGAGCCGCGACATCTCAGTCAGTTACTATTTTGATCTTAGCGCCAGTACGAGCCTCAAGCCACTGCGTCATTTTCCTGCGCTCGATCTGCGACAGGGCACCAATCTGAATATACACTAACGTTAGGCGTTCTGGACTGCCAGCATCTCCAACGAATGGAGCCGGACTCGCGGCCAGACCTTTTACCCCAGGGTACAGGGATTTCATCTCAGCCAGTAGCTGCTTCAGATTTGCTTCTTCGCGCGCCTTCCTTTCCTCTTCAGTAGGTTGCGCCTGCCTGTGTGTTTCAAGATCAAGTCCGCTGCGGATCAATAAGTTCACATCGCCTAGACCAAAATCCACCAGTCTTGTTTGTAAGCGTGTTCGGTCAGCCTGACCCATGGCCTTGCCCAGGGTAATAACTTCTATTCTACGATCTTCAAAGGAAACAGTCTTATTCAAGATTTGCACATCGGCTGAAGACACTTCTTGTTCGATGAAGGCGCGCGCGTTCCTTTCGAAGATGGTCTTCTTAACGAGATGATATCCAAAGTAGGTACTTGGCAAAAGTGAGAATACAAGTACTGCCGTAATCATCCGACGAACTTTCCGCCTGGCCTTTGGATCCATGTAGGCTACGCGAGGATATTTGAGCGCGCGTGATACAATGAGCGTACCAAGTGCAATGCAAATTGAATTGATATAGAAGAGATATAGTGCTCCACCAAAGTATTTCAAATTTCCTGTGGCAAGACCATACCCCGCCGTGCACAGCGGCGGCATCAGTGCGGTTGCAATTGCAACTCCTGGAACTACATTCGTTTTTTCAATTCGTGTGGCGCCTACGGCTCCTGCAAGACCGCCGAGAATCGCAATCAATGCATCCCAGGCCGTTGGACTGGTTCGCGACAGTAGTTCGTTACCCTCGACAAGAAGCGGTGAGACCGCAAAATAAATGGTAGAAACAATTACAGAAGCAAGTGCCGCAAACGCAAGGCTCGTGGCCGATCTGCGCATCAACTCAAAGTCATTTATTGCAACACCAAGTCCAATGGCCGTTATGGGTCCCATCAATGGCGAGATAAGCATGGCACCAATGATCACAGCCGTTGCGTTCACATTTAGCCCAATAGAAGCTATAAGAATTGCAAGTAAGAGAATCCACAGGTTGGCGGAACGCAATTCTGCGCTCCGGCGAATGTCTTCGATTACGTCCTCGCGAGTAGCCTGCCCGGATGACAGATCAAAGAGATGTCTAAACTCTCTGATTAGCGGAAACATTGGCCGCTTTGATCGCGCGCTATCATTGCCCGGTTCAATCGGCTTTGTGATCTTCCTGGAAGCCATTATCGCGAAGGCCCGTTATCCAGAATGGCGATCAAAATAATCATGCAATCGACATCCTCAGCAAAACTCTGAGCATAACTAAGCCGCACAGAAAAATTGTCAGTCGCAAAAATATAACATAACTGGGCCGAATTTCTGCTTGCGACACAGGACATGCGCGCCGAACCATCATTGATGCAATTACAAATTCCACTTCGTCCGATTGATCGCCTGATCAGACCCTTTCAGGAGTTCATGCGATTGCAAGCGGCTTCCGGAATTCTGCTCTTACTCACAACCATCATAGCCATTCTCTGGGCCAATCTCGCTCCGCATAACTACCGCGAAGTTTTTGAAAGTCATGTAGCCTTCAGTTTCGGACGCGTGGAGATTTCTAAGACTCTCCTTCACTGGATCAACGATGGGCTCATGTCGATTTTCTTTTTCATTGTAGGACTTGAAATCAAGCGTGAGATCATGGATGGCCAGCTGGCAAGCTTACGCCAGGCTGCATTGCCAATCGCAGGTGCCATAGGAGGAATGCTTGTGCCCGCCGCCATATACGCTTCTCTGAATGCGGATGGACCAGGTGCCAACGGCTGGGGAATTCCAATGGCGACGGACATTGCGTTTGCCGTGGGTATTCTGTCATTGCTGGGAAGCCGCATTCCTTCCGGGTTGAAAGTCTTTCTCACGGCTCTCGCTATAGCAGATGACATCGGTGCTGTACTCGTAATCGCTGTATTCTACACTGAAACGGTTTCGCTTGCATATCTTGGCGCGGGCGGACTAATACTGTTGCTTTCAATTGCGGCTAACGTTTTAAAAATCAGGCAACCCATTGTCTATTTCTTCCTGGGTATTGTAGTCTGGATGCTATTTCTGAAGTCCGGGGTTCATGCAACTATTTCTGCAATACTTATGGCATTCACAATTCCAGTAAGAACCAGACTCAACGTTGGATTGTTTAAGGAAAATGCAACCTCGCTTCTAGCCCTTTTGAATCCGCAATCCAGGCCGTTCCTGGAAGAGCAAAATCATCATGTGATCCAGACCATAGAGGCATCGTGCGAAGCTGTAACTCCGCCCGCACAAAGGATGGAGCATGGACTCCACGCAATTGTTGCTTTCTTGATTATGCCGATCTTTGCACTTGCAAATGCTGGAGTCGAGATTCGTTTTGCCGATCTCCAATCCATGCTCTTCGATCGCATCTCCATTGGTGTGATCCTCGGATTATTTTTGGGTAAACCACTTGGGATTTTCTTATTCGGATGGATTTGCGTGAAAGTCGGCTTGGGCAAGTTACCAGCTGGGGTTTCATTTGGGGGAGTGTTCGGAACGTCGATGATAGCCGGGATTGGTTTTACAATGTCGCTATTCATTGCCGGTCTGGCCCTCGCTGGCCCATCTCAACTTGAGATAGCCAAATCGGGAATTCTAATAGGCTCTTTAATTTCTGGAATTGTCGGGTTTGCATTCTTGCGCTTCCACTTGCGCGAACCGGCTTGAATGCTGAACTTCCCTGCACGCTTCTCTGAAGCTTGAGAAACTGAATTCCTGACAGGGTGCAATTTTTCATTCGCCGAATTGCGTGCATATACACATATTATACCATGAATTCCGAGACGGACGCCAGCGCACCCGAACTTAAAAACGAAGGCCTCACAGTCCTGCTATTGGGCACAGCCCTGGTGCTTGTGATCATGAATACTATGATGTTTAATCTAGCGCTTCCCGCTGTCAGTCAGGCCTTTCACTTGCTACCCACAGCAACTTCCTGGATTGTAACGGGTTACTCGATCGTGTTTGCTATTGCATCAATCACCTACAGTCGTTTGTCTGATTTTG
>JAIOPQ010000118.1 GCA_021413825.1 Spirochaetia bacterium
AATGCTCTCGTTTCAAATTCGCCCGGTCGATCGATCAATTGAAGCTGCACTGCAACAGAAAATCGACACAAAGACCAAGCCCCTGGGCGCCCTGGGCATGCTGGAAGATCTGGCCCTTAAAATTGGCCTGATCCAAAACTCGCTGAATCCTGTGCTGAACAATCCGGCAATCCTTGTTTTTGCGGCCGACCATGGAATTACGGATGAGAGAGTTAGCGCGTTCCCAAAGGTAGTAACCTCTCAGATGGTCTTGAATTTTCTTGCAGGCGGAGCTGCCATCAATGCGTTCTGCAAACAAAACAACATCCTATTGCGGATTATTGACGCTGGTGTGGACGCAGATTTCAATTCGACAGCGATTATTTCCCGAAAGATAGGCAGGGGAACGCGCAATTTCATGCGAGAGCCAGCCATGACGCAAGCACAGTTAGACGCTGCGATTGAAGCGGGTGCCATTCTTGCGAAAGATGAATCCGTTCGCTCAAACGTAATCGGGTTCGGCGAAATGGGGATTGGAAACACTTCTGCCGCCGCAGTTCTTACACATCGTTACACTGGAGTACCCCTGGACGATCTTGTGGGTCGGGGCACGGGTGTGTCGGAAGAAGGATTAAATCACAAGCGTCAGGTTTTGAATATTGCAGCAAAGCTGCACGCCTCAGCTCAGGAACCAATGGACGTTATGCGCTGTTTGGGTGGTTTTGAGATTGCAATGATGCTTGGCGGCATGTTACAGGCCGCGCAGCAGCGCATGATCATTCTGATTGACGGTTTTATCGCGACTGCAGCATTTCTGTGCGCCTACCGTCTAAACCCAAACATACTCGACTATGCAGTTTTCGCGCATTGTTCGGCGGAAGCGGGGCATCTTGCAGCATTGAATTTTCTGAATGTCAAACCACTCCTCCAGCTTGGAATGCGATTGGGTGAAGGATCTGGAGCAGCAGTGGCCTATCCAATCCTGGTATCTGCCGTTGCTTTTTTGAATGAGATGGCAAGCTTTACGAGTGCTTCAGTTTCGGGAAAAAGCTCGTGATGTATCAGATTCGACTTTTCTTTGCTGCCCTAATCTATTTCACTCGGATCCCTTCGCCGATTAACATTGGACATACTCCTGATCAACTAAATCGCGCCGTGCGCTATTTTCCGTTGGTTGGGTTGATCGTTGGTTCAATCGCGGCACTTGCTTACTATGGCGCGATAAGATTGTTTTCCCGCGAAACTGCGGTACTCATTTCGATGATTGCTTCCATTCTTTTGACGGGCGCATTCCATGAAGACGGATTCAGCGATTTCTGTGACGGGTTTGGCGGGGGCTGGAGTCGCGAGCGAATTCTGGAAATCATGCGCGATAGTAGGATCGGTGTGTTTGGCGCAATTGGTATTGGTTCAATGCTGGCGCTCAAATATCACATGCTACTCGAGCTAAACCAGAACAAGCTCATGCCGCTCCTGATTGCAGCGCATGGATTAAGCCGACTTTTCCCCGTTTGGGTGGCCTCCGCCATTCCGTACGCCCGGGATCCCGGACAGTTCAAGCCCACCGCGTCCAATCCAACAAAACTGGAACTTCTAATCGCTTCGATTTTTGGCCTGGGGCCACTGCTTTACTTTGGACCGACAATTCTATTTCCAGCCATTGCAGCAACGTTAGCCGCAACTGCCATGGCACTTTATGTGAGACGCTGGATTGGAGGCTACACGGGAGATTGCATGGGAGCAATTCAGCAAGTGACAGAGATCGTATTCTATTCCACGGCGGTAGCATTCTGGACCTTTATGTAATGCGACATCCCCGGCCGCTTGTGGAGCCCGGAATTTGCTACGGTAGCCTGGATCTGGACCTGGTTCCGGGCTATGAGACGTTATTACCGGATATCAAAGCGCAACTACCGCGGGACATTCAAGTTTTCACAAGCCCTCTGAGACGATGCAGGATCCCTGCGTTTGTTCTATCTGAAAACGCAATCGTCGATGCACGCATAGCGGAGATGAACTTTGGTGATTGGGAGGGAAAGAAATGGGACGATTTGCGTGGTCCTGAAGCTCGCGCCTGGATGCGTGACTATCTGAACGTGCGAACACCAAATGGAGAATCGTTTCAGGACCTGAAAACCCGAGTCATGGATTTTCTGAAGAACAGAATCGCGACATCAGGCCCGCCAGTATTGCTCGTCAGCCATGCAGGCGTTATTCGTTGCCTCATGATCGAACTTCAACAGAAGTCCCCGCGCGATGTATTTACCTCAGGCATCGAATACGCAACGCTGTACCGTTTCGCGTATGTTCTGCATTGAGGTTATACGACATAATTGGACCATTCCCATCTTGTTTTACCGAACTGCTGCCCGGCTAACGGTTGCTTAGAACTTGACGGCGCAAAGACTCAGAAAACGCTGACGCATCTCCAAGGGAGGAAGTCGGGTGGCTGGAAAATTTCCGGGAGTCCCGTGCTGACGCGCAACTGTAATTGCGAGGCAACTCGCATAAGCCAGAGCTTCCCCGTGCAAGTGCTTCGCGAATAAAGACTTGTACGAACGTAGAATATTCTACGGGGCCCCTGGAGAAAAGGGGCTGCCCGTGGATTTTCTGAACATAAACCAAAATTCTATCTGCGGGTTGTCTCACTTTTACAAGGGAGATAAAAAGATGAGAAAATTTAGTATTTTACTGAGCCTGTGCATGCTCGTGACGGGCTGTGACCTAGTCGTACCCAATTCCAATGATGCAGATCAAAAACAACAGAATCTAATTCTGGCCGCTGCTGCGATCGCGGCTTCTAACACATTCAATGGACCAGAAATTGCGGGAAACTGGAATACCGGTGGTGCTTGTGCCGCAACCTTCACCGTCTCAGTGGTGTCCAATCTGTGGAATGCGTTTTCAGACGCAGAGGCCTCCTGTAGTTTCACGGCCAGACATTTAATTCGCGATTATGATAACTCACTTCGCCGCTACTACTATGAGTGCACGGCGCAAACTGGTTTTGGATGTACCGTTGGACAATTTGGAGCTGTCGCCTGGATCTATCAGGGTAGCTCCTTTTACTACTGTGAATACTCATTCAATCAAACTACTCTAGCTGCGGCAAAGGCGGCCAGTGCTTCGACTGCTAACACATCCAATACAGCTTCGGGCTGCGCAGGATTCTCCTGGACCAAGTACAACAGACTTTAGTCAAATATGAGAACGTTGCCGCTACTATTCATTCTGCTTGCAGGCTGTCAGATTCCGTTTCTTTCGAAAGAGAAAGCGGATGACTCAGAGACATTGCCATTGCTGGCACTTCTGGGTGCCGCCAGCGCACTTCAAGGGAATGAAACCAATTGCAATTTACTGAATGCTTCGCCACCGTCAGGAACTTCTGTTGCGGATAATGTGGTATCTGCCCCGGCGCAGACTGGATCAGGGTTTCGCAATTCCCGTTGCGCGGTCGATGGAGTAAGGGGCACTGGAACCACCCAGGGTTCCACGGACGTGTTCTCTCTGAATGCAACGGGCACTGGCGCCAGCATAACCCTTGAGTGGAATGGGAAGAAAATCACAGATGGGACTGGCGTGGACTTCATAGTGTATGAGAACGCTTTCTATCAGAATGAAAACACCGCTACTCGTTTCATGGAGCCAATCGTTGTTGAAGTAAGTTACGATGGGTCGCGCTGGTGTGGCTTTTCTCCGAATTACACGAATACACCTGAAACCACCTACAGTACCAATCCAGCCCATTGGAGCAACTTCGCCGGCATCGAGCCTGTCCTCTATAATCAGGATTCAAGCGCCATGAATGCAGCCACGCTATTTTCTTCTGGCGGCGGCGATGCCTTTGATCTCGCAAACCTGACCACTACTGCCACTACTTGCGCCGGCGTGGTTTCGAATGCTGGATGCAACGGAACAGACGTCACCACACTCAGGGGTAATTCCGCCAGCCAGGGAGTTCGTTACGTTAGGCTAACCGCTGCAACGGCTTGCACGAATTCTGATACTGGAGCCCTATTCGTTCAGGATTCCGGCGCATTTAGCGGCGGCCCGGATATCGATGGCGTGATCGCGCGCTATGTCTCGAACCTGCCCTAGTACTTTTTACTTGAAGTTTTATGAACAAGGAGAACGATAACCGTATGCAAAAAATTCAAACTTTCCTCCGTAATCATCCGGTCGGTATTGGCTCGGCTCTGTTTACCGGCCTGCTTCGTATCATTCAAGCAATCAACTTCGCTCCCGTGGGAGCGCTCGCCGTGTATTCCGGAGCTCGCATTAGCGGAATCGGTGCCTTTATTGTCCCCATCGCGGTATTGATCCTCACGGACTGGATCCTGGGCTTCACGCGCTATGGAGTGGGTACATGGACTGTGACAACGCTCTTTGTATATGGTGCATTTTTGATCAACATTCTTGCCGGTCGCCTGCTCAAGAAAACTGAAAATGCAGGTGCGATCGTTGGGCTTTCAGTTGCTGGTAGCATTCAATTCTTTCTGACCACAAATCTTGGCGTTTGGCTGACGAGCGGGATGTACTCCCTTGACCTTGCCGGTCTCACAACCTGCTTTGTTGCAGCTATTCCGTTCTATCGCCTAACGTTTGTCAGCGATATTCTGTTCACTTGCGTTCTATTCCTGGCGCATCATTTTCTGGCGCAGCGCTTTTCACCTGCAGAATCAATCGCCCGTGCGTAAGTTTTCCTGAAAGAATCGCAGGTGGACTCCACCTGCGACTTAGTTTGGCGCCCATGCGGCGTGAAATCCAATTGGAACGCGGCATGGAATTTGAACAGCGGCCAGGGGTTCCTTTGCAAAACTCTTGCCGTCTATTACTGAGACTTCCCATTCCTGGCGTACGGTATCGTAAATATAGGTCAGAACAAACCCATCGTCTTCAGCTGCATCCCGCACGCGCGGGACAAAAACCGGCTCACTGCCAAAACGACCCGGACCAAATTCATGTGTCACGCTCTGGCCCGTCTGCAAGTCGTACTTGATAAGTGCATCAAACAGCAATTGTGAATCGCGGGCTAAGCGAGGATGGTAGCTGTAGCGCGATTTTCTTGCCAGATGATCATCGTTCATGCGGGGGAATTCCGTATAACGGTCATCTAGAATGTTGTAGGTTGTCTGCCCGGTCTTGAGATTGAATTTAAACTGACAGAGGACGGGCTTAAGCTGGAGTAATTCAATCCTGGAAACACCTTGCTCAAATCTACGTCCTGGAATTGGATTTTCAATTCTGCAGGCATACAAGATAATTGAATCTTCTTCTTCCCATGCATTGATTGTGTGAAAAATATAGCAGGGATCAGTTTCGAACCAGCGAATATCGCCGCTATTTCCATGGCGCGGGAAAATTCCAAAACGAGAAGGCAGCGATTGGTCAAAGAACGTTAATCGACGACCTTCCGCGAGTTTTCCTTCATGCCAGACCAGGGGCAGATCCATAAGAATTGTGTAGTTCGCTGTGATTGCTATGTCGTGAAATAGTCGCGGACCTGGAATATCAATGGTTGCTGTCTTTACAACCTTCCCGTCTTTGCTGATGACACCATGCGTAAGATATGGAGCATCAAACTGCGAAAAATCGAAGAATACCATCTCTCCTGTAACAGGGTCAACTTTGGGATGAGCCGCTACACCACATTTCAGAGTACCTCCGAATGTTTCCTCGCCCTTTGTTTCCAGATCAGCCAGACCAATTTGATACGGCTGACCGCCGAGCCACCAGAGACTTAAGACTTTTCCATTGTGATAAATAATAGAAGTGTTTGCAGTGTCCTTATCCGGTCCGTCCGGGCTAGCCTCATTGACTGGCTCCATGATTCCAGTCCAGAGGGGTTCACCTGCCTGTTGCTCCATTTGAAAATGCTTGGTTTTAACATAACGATTTTTGTAAGAAGCAGTTCCGTTCTCGAAATGCATTCCATGGATCATTGCATCCCCGTCAAACCAGTGGTAACGGCCTTTGGGTGTGAATTGCGGATTAGGACTGTTTCTCAAATAATGCCCACTGAGTTCACGCGGTAATTCGCCTTTTACCTTAAGATTAGAATGCGTGCGTTCTTCCTGCACCGGTGCGAAGATTCCGGTCATATATGGGTTGGGCTTGCTCATGAACTAAATGAGTCGCGTCGATCGAACGGGTCAACAAAAGTTCTTGCTTGAGTGCAGGGACAAACCAGAACGATTTCGATGAGACCTTTAATGCTAGGCGGGGCCCAGACGGATTTTGCAATCAACTGGAGCAAAACCACTGGCTTTGTTGGTGCGCTCGCAGACGTTATTCACAAAGGCTTGTCCGATTCAGGCATTGGATTACAAACCGTCCGCAAATTAATCCAGGAGAATCGGATTGCCGCTTTCATTGGAAACTTCAATGCACCGCTCTTTCTGACTCAAGGGCATCTGGGCGCATTTTTATCTGAGGTTGATCCTGCGTTTAATGGCATTCCATCGGCCAGGTACGAAAATGCCTGCGCATCGGGTTCAGTAGCAATCGACACGGCCGCCGCTCGTATTCGCGCCGGAGACTATGATGTGGCTCTAGTGATTGGAGTCGAGATAATGAAAACCAAAGGACCCGCCGAAGCAAACGATTGTCTCTCCCTTGCGGCCGATTATGCAGGCGAAGCAAAAAGTGTTCGATTCTATTTTCCCAGGGCCTTCGGAACCATTGCAGAAGAAGTAATCGCGCGCGGGGGACCGAGTGAGCAAACAATCATGGATTCTCTTTCTGAAATTTCGCGAGTCAACTACGCAAACGCAAAGGAGAACTCACTGGCTCAAACAAGAGCGCAGGAACTCGACATGCAAATGTTAAACAAACGATTTGGTAAATCGTTCGGTGAACGCACTCGATACAGCGACTGTTCGCAAGTTACCGACGGCGCAGCCATGATCGTACTTGCCAGGCCTGGATTCGCAAAAGGTCAGGCGGAGCTGGCAGGATTCGGCCATAGAACGGCTTCCATCTCTTTGAAAAATAAACTGGATTCTATGCGAAGTGATCCGCAGATGTTTCCGTTAACATTTCAGGCCATACAGGAATGTTACGCGCGCGCAGCTGTCAATGTTGATCAGATCGACGTATTTGAAACGCATGATTGTTTCACAATCAGTGAGTATCTTGCCATCTCGGCCTTTGGAATTACCAAACCAGGCGAAGAATTCAAAGCTATCGAAAGTGGATCCATCCAGAAAAAGGGAAAGACGCCAATCAATCCAAGTGGTGGTCTGATAGGTGCGGGCCATCCGGTTGGGGCATCAGGTGTGCGTATGGCTTTGGATCTTTACAAGCAGGTAACAGACAAAGCCGAGGGAACGCAGGTTTCAGGGGCTAAGACAGGTGCGATGCTCAACATCGGCGGAAGCTTTGCTTCAAACTATTCATTTGTAATTCGTCGGGTCGCAGAATGAACGCGGATTTTACGGGCATTCGAATTGTTTCAACAGGCGTTTGTTTTCCCAAAGGCAAGATTCAGAACCATCAGCTACCCACAGAAGCTCACGTCCCGGATGGGGCTATGCAACGTTTCCATGCTTCACGCGAAGAGACAGCCGTATGGATGGGATCAACAGCTGCAAAGCAAGCCCTTGCGGAGGCCGCGAGAACTAGCATAGAGCATTCTCATTCCTCGGCTACCGGCGTGGATGGAATTATTTCTTTTAGCGGAATGCCTGACTTCGAATATCCCAAGGATGTGGTGCTAATCCAGAAGGAGCTGGGGCTAACAAAAGTTCCTTGCTGGAGCATTGACACAGCCTGTGCCAGTTTTCTCACTAGCCTACAATTTGCTGAGGCCCTGGTTCGCACCGGTCGTCACAAACGCTTGTTGATCGTTACTACAATGAACTGGTCTTCGCGTGGAATGCCATTATCAGGGAGTGCTGTGGGTGATGGAGCGGCGGCCGCAGTTGTGGAATCATCACCAGAAAATTCTCTGCTGGCGACCGTGGAAAAAACTCATTCAGAATACTTTGATTTTATCAGATTGGGTTCACCGTTTGTAGATAAGCCCGTTCCGTTTGAATTTTCAAATGATGCAGCTATAGGAAGATTCTTTGCCACTAAATCGACCGAACCTGCAACCGAAGCATTACAAAAAGCGCAGATTGATCCTCTTAAGATCGACCACTTCATTGCACATCAAACCGGGAAGAAAATGCTGCAGATCTGGGCCAAACGCATTGGAATTCCACAGGAAAAGATTCTGGATACATTTGAACTCTTCGGGAACATGTCTGCAGTAAATATTCCAGCAACTTTGCATCATTTCACAATGATTCATCCCAGAATCAAACGCGGCGACACTCTACTATTATTTGCGCCTGGGGCTGGATTGCACCTGGCCGCTACGGTTTGGAAATTCTAGGTCGCGGATATGGCCGATAGGCGGCGAGGCGCGCCTGGTACGCCGTGGATAAAAAAAAGCGGGAGCCCAAAGGTTCCCGCTTTCTCTGCAAAAGTTTTGAAAAACTAAATCGCGTCTGAACCTTTTTCTTCAGTTCTGATTCGAATACATTCTTCCATTGGCATGATGAATATCTTGCCATCACCAATCTTTCCGCCGTCAGTCTTGGCGGCCTTCAGAATTGCCTTCACGGTTTTGTCCACAAACGCATCATTCACAGCGATTTCAAGCCGCACTTTCCTGATGAGATTGACCGTAAATTCTTTTCCCCGGTAGACTTCTTTGAAACCCTTTTGCTGACCGTAGCCTTGGACATCAGAGACAGTGAGTCGAAAGATTTCATTTTCTTTCAACGCCTCTTTGACATCGTCCAGCTTATGTGGTTGTATTATCGCAACTACCATTTTCATAATAGAGTCCTCCTATTTATGCCCGGTAACTGATTGAAAATCAGGATACGCGTTGTTACCGTGCTCCCCAATATCAAGACCGATGTTTTCTTCTTCTTCCGAAACACGCAGACCCATGGTAAATTTCAGAGCAAACCAGATGATTGCACTGATAACCAGCGTAAAGAAGGCTACTGCGCCAATTCCAATTAACTGGGACCATGTTTGGCCGAAACCACCACCGTTGAAGAGACCTACGGCTGGAGCTGCAGTTCCGCCAGCGCCCCACTCTGCCGATGCAAAGAGGCCCACGCACAACGTTCCCCAGATTCCATTTACTAAGTGAACTGAAGTCGCTCCAACTGGATCGTCAATCTTCAATTTGTCGAAGAGTGGCACCGCCAGAACAACGAGGATACCAGCCACGAATCCGATGATCAGAGATGCGGGAAGTGTAACCCATGCGCATGGCGCAGTAATTGCCACAAGGCCTGCGAGGCAACCATTCAGAATCATAGAGAAATCTGGTTTCTTCATGATTAGCGTGGCTGTTATTGCAGCACCGAGACATCCAGCGGCTGCGGCGAGGTTCGTTGTGTTAAAGATGTGTGAAATTAGTTTGCCGTCACCTACGCCCATTGTTGAGCCTGGATTAAATCCAAACCACCCAAGCCAGAGGACGAAGCATCCTGTGAACGCCATGCCCATGTTGTGACCCGGAATTGGATTAATGCCAGATGACGTGTATTTCCCACGACGCGGCCCTAGAATGTACGCACCTGTTAAGGCTGCCCAACCACCAACAGAGTGGACGACTGTTGAGCCAGCAAAGTCGAACATTCCCTTTGATGCCAGGAATCCACCGCCCCAGATCCAGTGACCGGTGATTGGATACATGATTCCAACAAGAACGATTGAGAATACCACGAACGAGTAGAACTTGATGCGTTCTGCTACGGCACCAGATACGATCGTTGCAGCCGTTCCAGCAAAGACAAGCTGGAAGAAGAATTTTGCTTCAAGCGGAACGCCGGTCCAGTTGATCGCCGAATAGACACCCTTGTAGGCGTCCCCGATCGCTGGAGAATTGTCAGCACCTGTTAGGCCAAACAGACCTTCCAGTCCCATGAAGGAATTCCCGTTACCGAACATTAAACCCCAACCAATGAGGTAGAAGGAAACGGACGCGATTGCAAACACTACAAAGTTCTTCGCCAGAATGTTTACTGCGTTTTTGGCGCGATTCAGACCAGCTTCCAGCAGACCAAAGCCTGTGTTCATAAAAAAGACCAGCGCGGCTGTGATTAATACCCAGACGGTATCTGCACCAACAGTCATTGCACTTTTGCTTTCATCAATGAGTTGCTTCAACCCTGCTGCATCAAGTGGCGGGCTCTCGGCCCACAGCGATGATGACAGGGAGCAAAGCAACAAGAGAGAAAATGGTAACCAATTTTTCCTCATTTTTGTTCTCCTAGAAAAGTTATACGAACTCGGACCTATGGAGCAAGTTCTGTACCTCAGACAAAGTCCGTGCAAATTGCTAAGCGAAGTGCTCCGTAACGGGCGCTGTTGCTTAAAAAGTTATCAGGAAGAACGTATTGGTGCATATGTCACAATGGTTATACGGGGACTGTCTTGTGGTCTGTTTTTGAAGCGATGCAACGGAGCGCATTCATTTCAGGCATAGAGGCGAATTAATAAGCAAAACTTCTATTTCAGACCTGCATAGAGCATGCGCCTGCAGGCGCGCACATAACTTGCATTAGGTGGAATGTCCTTGATTGTACAAGGTCCGGTGGCGCCTGCCCTTTTCTGAGTGATTGCGGGACTCGGCGGGCGCACCGGTCTCTTGCTTACCGTTAGGCGGCGAGGCGCGGAGGCGTGTCCTGCTTATCGTAAATCTGATTGAGAATATCCTGATGAATTGCAGAGCTTGCAATGTAAGTGAGGAAGGCTGTGAAGTAAGAGGCAATATCCAATGCCACGACGACGAATGCTGAGTTTTGCGGCGGCATTCCGCGCGCGACCAGAACTTCATCCAGGGACCGTGAGATCTTATAGTCCATATAGATTGCATACACGCCGCATGTTGCAAGAATCAAAACAAAATCAAGCGCGTAAGAATTCCCGGTCGGTGTTCTTCCGTTCAGCACTTTGATCTCCTGGTAAATCTTAAAATACCAGTAGATCAAGTATACTCCCAGCGTAACTGCAGCTAGAAGGAATACAAGGACCGGGGATCGTTTCATTGCACGATTGGACGAAGAAAATCAGTCACAGACTACGACAAGGTCGCCTGCAACTTTTATGTCTCCGTTTTCATTGGCCGCCTGAACAGAAACTGACAGAATCTTCTTTCCATCTTCTTCTTTCTTTTTCTTAACTTCCCCGGTGCAAACGATCATCTCGCCTGGACGTGTCATCCCTTTGAATTTTGCTGCAAAGGATTGAACCTGAGCTGGACTTACCCAGTTAGAACACATCCTGCCCATCTGCGCCATTACGTACATTCCATGCGCAATCGTTCCGCCAAGACCTACAGATTTTCCAAACTCTGGATCAGTATGAATCGGGTTAAAATCCCCTGAAGCACCGGAATAACGCACTAGATCCATATGAGTGACTGGACCAACGCGCAGTTCTGGAATTTTAGCGCCTACTTCGAAATCAGCAAATTTGATACGTTGCATATGTTCTCCTAGGTTCCTTCAGGACGAATTACAATGGCCATCTCAGCTTCAATGCATGCCTCGCCTTTCTCATTTAAGTATGCAGTCTTGAAGGTGACCATATCCATCTTACCTGTTTTGACATCACAGACTTCACCTTGCGCTGAAATGGTTGTGCCGGGATAAATTGGTTTGAGATACGTATACTCTTCCTTCATATGAAGGAGTCGGCCGGTGTCGATGCCCATTGCGCGCATATCATCCCATATCTTTGGGTAACCCCAGAATTGAAATGTAGTCTGGAACGTGGGTGGGATTGGCGTATCTTCAAAACCGGCTTTCTTAGCTTCCGCCGGATCGAGATAGATGGGGTTAGTTTCCCCGATTGCCTTGCAGAACTCTTTAACCTTTCCACGTTCAATCGTGAATGTGTATGCATCGAGCTTTCTGCCCAGAATGTCTTTGCTGAGTGCCATACCGCTTTCTGGCCAAGGTCGCTTCCTGGTCAAGTCTCAAAATCTGCTCCCCCGTCCTGATCGTTTGATTTTACTCCCTGTTGATTCCCAGGGGCTTGCGCAAGCTACCGAGCCTGCAATATAATCCTGTTATGAAAAACTCCTGGTTTCTGATGGTCATTGCCCTTGCCTGCTCGGCTTTTAGCTGCTCGAAATCCAAAGATGCTAGTTCGTTGTCCCCTTTTCTGGCTATGATGCGAACCGGCTCAAACGTATCGGGAAATGAGTCCTCTGCTGCGGCTCCTCCGCATCTCGCTCCACCCTGGGAAGAAAATCAAAATGATGACCATCCCGCTCAAACAACCCGGACGCCGCTTTGTGTTGGCCCTTCAGTATCATATCGGATATTGTTCAGCGGATGGGCCCCAGATCTGGAACATTATGCAATCTATTCAATGGAGTCCGATGGAACTACCATTCAAGCCTTGTCTGACGAGCTTCACTTTGACACAACCCCCAACCTGACAAACGGTCGTTTGCTGTTTGCTCGATTCGGACCGGAAAACAGCCCTTTAAAGTGGAACTCAAATATTTATTCTGCGCTCGCAAACGGAAGCGAACTCACTCAACTGACAAACAGAGACATTCGACTTGGTTCTCCATCCGTGCTGGGAAACGGTCGTATTGTGTATCATGAGTTGAGTGCGAACAGTATTTCCTCTATTCACTCAATGGCGTCAGACGGCACAAGCCCTACGCCTATTATAATGGGAACACTACAAACTGGTGCGTTCCAACCACGCGTTTCTCCGGATGGAAATCGGATCGCTTATATACATTACGGCATTGAGGAGAACAAAAGTACAAACGAAGTCTATATCATGCAAAGCACTGGGGCGAACAAAACAAGACTTACATTCTCAACCGAAAACGTCCTGAACTTTGCGCCTGTTTGGTCGCTAGATGGCGAGCGCATTCTGTTCACGCGTTCAACAGGGGACTCAATTGAAAGCGTGATTTACAGCATGAATGTTAATGGGTCAAATCTGCGGAAAATGACTGATGGATTCGTTGACTCCGGCCCTGCATTTACTCCAGATGGGAAGATCATTTTCGCGTCTTCACGCGACCCTGATCATATTCAAGGAAACCATGGCTCCATCTTTCGCATGGATAGCGACGGAAGCAATGTTTGTCGCCTAACAGATCAAACGCTACCCGGTGTCGGTGAACTCTTTGTTGTGCCCGAATAACAAAGAGTTATGCGCGTCCTTCCCGACTGGCCGGACTCTTCCGGCTGATTGCACATTTGCCTCATTTGATTCCAGGGTAGTTGCATGTAGAAACTAGTTTGCATAAACTCAAGATACGATGAAACTAAAAAGCTTATTAACACTCACCCTGCTTCTGGCAATTGCATGCGGCTCGAATAAGGATTCAAACTCAAATGAAACGCTCACGTTGCTTCTCCTTTCGCGCTCGTTGCAGAGCAGCTCAAATTCAAACACAGCACAAGTAATCTACGACAATGGTTCTTTGCTACAACGTCCGATTACCAATTGCGATGTGGACAATTCTAGCGGCCGCGGGATCGTTGTTTCGCTCCCCGATTCATCTTTTATCAAGATAGACCCCGTGCCGACCGCAAGTCCTTTCACATTCGCGGCCGGTGGCACGGCCATCAACCTAAACCTGCTGGGAACCGACCACAGCGCATCTGGTGCTGGATGTATCTTGAGACGAACCGAAAATACCGCCACTCGATACGGCGCATCGCTGGACGCTGATTGTGAAATGATGGGCCATTTCATCAATCGCTTGGACATTTCTTGCACTCCTAACTGACGACGGCAGGTGCAAAACTGGCTCGACGTGGTGCAGTGCAAAAAAATCATGGCTCTAATATGGTGCAACGCACAACACGAAAACAACGAATCCTGGTCGGAAGCCTCCTTCTGATCGGCGTATACTTCAGCGCAGTTCGAGAACACTGGGCAGAGCGTGGCGATTCCCACCTGCACAGATCGTTTCTCTCGACATACGTGCAAAGGACCCATCCTGGCATCCACCCTGTGGACAGGGACAGACTGGTTCACATAATCTTGACCGAAGCCCCAAGGCTCCAGGTAGAGGCCTCCACAATTGACGGCAAGGAAATCGACCAGATCCTGTTTTTGACCGCAGTCATCGAGACCGAATCCACATTTAAAGCAGATGCAGTCTCCGTGGCGGACGCCAGGGGCTATATGCAGCTGATGCCAGCTACATCGCGTTGGATGGGGCAAAAATTTGGCCTGGGTGTTCCAATGGAAAAGGATCTGTTCCGTCCTGAAATCAACCTGCCACGCGGGGTGATTTTCTTGAATCATCTCATGGCACAACTGGGTGACGTTCGCCTTGTTTGCCTGGCATACAATGCTGGTCTGGGCAACGTCCAACGCGGCTATTTCGAGGAACGCTACTGGTGGAAGATCCTGACAAGCTACCGCAGACTTTCAACTGAAGCGGAAAGCAATCGCTGGATGACACGCGAAGTTAGCCTGGTGCGTGATATTTAATGCGCTCCGGCGGCCTTTCCTTGTCCGATACGAGCAAAATATAGGGCTGGGCCGCTCAGAAATTGCTTCCCAAATGCCGTAGAATACGTATAATAGACATCTGGGTGGGCTGAGTGATCCCCCTCGTTCAGTCCACCCAGACCTTGTTATTTTCCTTCCTAATAATCATTCAATATTGTGTAGATTCTGATCCAGGCAGAGGCGGAATCGGTCATGGCAAAAGCTTCAGCTAAACCCTCAAAGAAGTTGGCGCCACTCGCTAAACGCGGAAATAAAAAAGCTCCTTCCAGTTTCCATACCAGCCAGGTCTCCTTTCTTTCAAATGGCGAACATTGCCGCGCCGATCTCTACCTGCCCAAAGCAAAACAAGCACCCATTGTAATCATGGGCCATGGATTTGGAGGGGAACGTACGTTTGCTTTGCCGGGCTATGCGGAGTATTTCGCAGCGCGTGGCATTGCTGTCCTACTATTTGATTACAGAAACTTTGGCTCGAGCGATGGAACGTTGCGCAACTGGATTAGCCCCAGGAGGCAAAGACAGGATTGGCGGGCAGCAATTCAATTTGCAAAGACGCTCGATCAAATCGATCCAAATAAGATCTCACTCTGGGGTACTTCACTCAGTGGTGGCCATGTTTTATCTGTTGCAGCGGGGCGAAGCGACGTGCGCGCAGTTTCCCTACTGGTTCCCTTCTCTGACGGCCTGAGCGTCCCGGTGTATTTTCCATTCCTGTTTGTACTCAAGGCGGTTGCGCGAGGAATTCTCGACTTGATATTCTCGCTATTTGGAAAGGCATATCTGGTTCCTATCTATGCGAAATCGGAGAACTTTGGTTTGTTAAGCACGCCAGAGTGCTGGGAAGGATATGGATCAATTGTAGATCGATCGAGTTCATGGAAAAACCTGACCCCGGCCCGTATTGCAATCACGCTAACATTCTACAGACCAATTAGCCGGGCGGGAAAACTTAGATGCCCCGTTTTCATCGTAGCCGGTGAAAACGACACACTCGTGCCCTTTCCCACCGTGCAAAAGCTTGCTCGCAAAATTCCAGGATCCATGATGATGGTCCTCCCAACAGGCCATTTTGAAACCTACAAAGGGGCATGGATGGAGAAAACCGCAGCGTCTCAGTTTCAATTCTTGCGGGATGTACTTTCTCGCTGATCTTCGATTTTGTTGACAGGGAGCCGGGATCATGCCATTTCCCTGATCACATATGAAACGCTTATTTCCGGCCCTGACCTTCATTCTGATTGGAGCCGCGCACGTGCTAATCGCACAAAATCCAGCATCCATTCAAACATTTTCTCCGCAGGGAACCGTAAAAGAGATCCGACAGGTTAGAGCGCAGTTTTCAGAAGCAATGGTGCCATTTGGCTATCTCAAGCAACCGGTAAAACCATTCGAAACAAATTGTAGCAACCTGGGCACCGAACGCTGGGCCGATGAAAAGAACTGGTTGTTCGATTTTAAAGATGAACTTCCAGCTGGCGTAGTCTGCAAATTTACACTAACATCCGGAATCAAATCACTGAGTGGCAGAGATATCTCGGGTCAACGATCGTTTGAGTTTTCAACTGGCGGTCCTTCCATTGTTTCTACACAACCATGGGAAGGTTCTACGATTGCGGAAGATCAGATCTTCATTTTGCGCGTAGATGCTCCGGTGGACGAGGCCTCTCTAACGGGCTCAATGTCGTTTAACGTTGATGGTCTTCGCGAACGTATTGGTGTAAGAATCGTAACTGGATCAGATCGTGAAACTATCCTAAAACGACAGTACATGAACCGCGAAGCCGCAAAGGATGCAATCCTGGTCCAGGCCAGACAGACATTCCCGGCAGGAAAAAAAGTTCAGCTAGTCTGGGGAAAAAATATCAAATCAAAAAGCGGAGTAGCGGGAACACAGGATCAGCTACTCGACTACGATGTACGCACGGATTTTACAGCCACCTTCAATTGTGAACGTGAAAATGCGCAGGCAGATTGTATTCCGCTTCTTCCCATGTATGTTTCGTTCTCAGCACCAATCAGTCGGGAAGACGCAAAGAAGATTGTCCTGAACAATGATGACCGTCAATGGAAAGTAAATTTGCCGGAAGGCGACACTGAGAGCAGCCTTTCGACCGTGTCGATCCCAGGCCCTTTTCCCGATCTGGCGGAGTTTCGTATTGAGCTGCCTGCTGGCTTGAAAGACGACGCAGGCAGACCCCTTGCGAATTCAAAAACATTTCCACTTAAAGTTAGAACGGCTGAATACCCGCCTCTTGCCAAGTTTGCAGCTCCCTTTGGAATCCTGGAACTAAGAGAAGGCGGTCTACTTCCAGTAACCCTGCGCAACATTGAAGCACCAGTGCCGGTGCAGATGTATCAGCCAGGCGCGGAAGGAATGCAGGGACGCAAGATCAGACTCACGCCGGAGAACGCAGACCAGGTTCTGTTGTGGATGCGGAAGATCTATAATCACAATCGTGCCCGGTCGATTTTTGCGGATTCCCAGGGTGTAAAAGTTTCTGATCTGCGTTTGCCGCGGCCAAACGGTTCTAAGGCATTCGAAGTTATAGGCATACCGTTAGGCGGTCCTGGGTTCTATGTTCTTGAACTTGAAAGTAAAATTCTAGGGAAATCGCTGCTTGGAAAGGAGAAATCTCTCTACGTTCCGGCAGCAGCGCTCGTGACAAATCTTGCAGTTCATTTGAAATGGGGCAGAGAATCTTCCCTTGTTTGGGTTACAGCCCTGGATACAGGAAAGCCCGTAGAAAAGGCAACAGTAACTGCGCGCACATGCGATGGAACTGTCGTGTGGACCGGCCAAACGGACGGAGAGGGCATTGCGCCCGCAAACCTTCCCAGTGAAGCAAACGTCAAGAGTTGCAATAAGAAACCATTCAGTTCGGGCCTGCTTGTTACAGCGCAGGTGGGAGATGATCTGAGCATCGTTCATAGCGAATGGAACGATGGAATCGAATCGTGGCGCTTCAATCTTCCATACGGCACTTCCAACGCTTCCGCGATTGGTCATACCGTATTTGCGCGTACTCTGCTTCGCGCAGGCGATGCCCTGCACATGAAACATATCATGCGGCGTCATCAGATGTCTGGTTTTGGTGAAGTCGCAAATGCTGACCTACCGACTAAGGCAGTCGTTACGCACGTTGGAAGCGGTCAGAATTTTGAATTTCCTATTTCCTGGCAGGGCGGCGCTGCGGAAACAACCTGGAGAATTCCGCAGGATGCAAAACTGGGCGAGTACTCAGTTGCACTAAATCGCTCCGGAAAAGCATACAGCGGTTGGAGCACAGGCGCATTCCAGGTAGAAGAGTTCCGTGTCCCGTTGATGCGCGGCGTAATTAAATCCCCATCTGAGCAAGTTGTACGGGCATCTTCCTTCCCGGTCGATGTGGCATTGAGTTATCTTTCTGGAGGTGGGGCGTCCGCAGCAAACGTCAGGTTCCGCTATGCTATCAAGGCCGGAGGCTATCCGGAGTTCCGTGACTACGAAGACTTCACATTTGCAAATGGAACAGTTAAAGAAGGAACAGTTCAGGCAGAGGGCGAATACAACTATGATGAAGAGGCGCCTGAAGTAGCCCGCACAAAGATCAAGAGCCAGGATGTAACCCTGGACAAAGCTGGAACGGCTCGCGTAAATGTTTCTGAAATTCCTGCGTCAGAAGCAACCCAGAACGTAGAAACGGAAATGGAGTTTAGAGATCCAAATGGAGTAATCCAAACCGTCTCAAGGACTGTGCAGGTGTATCCCTCGGTTCATTTTCTAGGAATCAAACAGGATTCATGGATCGTTTCAAAAGATAATCTGAAATTTCAGGTGATGGTAGTCGACTTAAAAGGCGCACCCGTTGCTGGAACCGACGTGCGCGTGGATGCTTTTGAACGCAAAACATTCTCGCATAGAAAACGCCTCGTTGGTGGTTACTATGCCTACGACAACATGGTTGAAACAAAGAAAATAGACAAACTCTGCTCAGGCACGTCCGATGCTCGCGGCCTTGTCCTCTGTCAGTCCAAAATCAATCGATCTGGAAATATTATCCTGGCCGCGACTGCAAAAGATTCGCAGGGAACTGCGATTGCGGCCAATCGCGAGATCTGGGTAGCAGGCAATGATGCCTGGTGGTTCAGACCGGATGAAGGCGATCGCATGGATGTAATTCCAGAAAAGAAACGTTACGAACCCGGCGAAACTGCGCGCCTTCAAGTTCGCATGCCGTTCAGCAAGGCAACTGCACTTGTAACTGTTGAACGCGAAGGGATAATTGAAAAATTCGTGCAAGAAATCAGCGGCAAAGAACCAGTCGTATCCGTCCCTATTCGAGGCAATTATGCACCAAACGCATTTGTTTCTGTGATGGTAGTTCGCGGGCGTGCGGGCGACATCAAACCGACGGCCCTGGTAGATCTAGGAAAGCCTTCTTACAGACTTGGGATTGCACACCTGACCGTAGGTTACAAAGCTCATGAGCTGAATGTTAAAGTTACACCAGATACAGAGACCTACCGCATTCGCGGAAAGGCACGCATCCAAATTTCTGTGCGCACAGCAAACGGCCAGGCTCCCGGTGCAGGTTCGGAAGTTGCACTCGCTGCCGTGGATGAAGGTCTGCTCGAACTTAAACCCAATACAAGCTGGAATTTGATTTCTGCAATGATGGGTGTGCGCGGACTGGAAGTAAATAACTCTACGGCTCAAATGCAGGTGGTTGGGCGCAGACATTTTGGTTTAAAGGCAATGCCACCGGGCGGAGGTGGCGGGAAACAGATGACCCGTGAGCTTTTTGATACGCTTCTGCTCTGGAAAGGCAGAGTTAAGCTTGATGCATCCGGAAACGCAACCGTTGATATACCGTTAAACGACTCTCTAACGTCGTTTAAGATTGTTGCAGTAGCAACAGCTGGGAATGCGCAATTTGGAACAGGCCAGACGAGCATTCGCACTACACAGGACCTCATGCTCCTTCCTGGAGTTCCTCCGCTCGCACGTCAGGGCGATTCATTCAAAGCGGAGTTCACCCTCCGAAATACTACCACACGCAGCATGGAAGTAGAGTTGAATGCGATTACCACTGTTATTCCAGAGTCCGGATCGAAACCAACGCTCCCTGCGCAGAAAATCCGGCTCGGCCCGGGCGAAGCCAGAGAAGTTAACTGGGACGTTACGGTGCCAATCGGCGTTTCCGGACTGGTGTATGACGTAACTGCAAACGAAACGGGTGCTGATCCAGCTCGCGCTATGGAAAAACTGAAAATTACCCAAAAAGTAATCGAAGCGATTCCTGTGCGAACGTATCAGGCAACTCTCGAACAAATTGATAAAGAATATAAACTAAATGTAGAACGCCCGGCTGATTCAATTCCGGGACGGGGTAGTGTCAATGTGAACCTGAGTCCAAGCCTGCTTGGAAGTCTCGAAAGCGTGCGCGAATACATGCGAAGGTATCCGTACAATTGCATGGAGCAGATGACATCACGCGCTATCGTCCTGCGCGACAAGAAAATGTGGGACCAGCTCATGGAGCGACTACCTCTGTACCTCGATTCTGAAGGTTTTGTCAAATTCTTTCCTGAGATGACTGAAGGCAGCGACACACTCACCGCATACATGCTTGCAATTTCAAACGAAGCCGGTTATTCAATTCCTCCTGAATCTCGTGAGAAAATGATCGGCGCGATGCGTAATTTCGTTACTGGAAAGATCTCGCGAACGTACCGATTGAATGCAACCGATTTGGGCCTGCGTAAGCTTACTTCAATAGAGGCTCTTTCGCGCTACGGTGAAGCCAAACCGGAAATGCTTTCTTCTATTCAAATCCAACCAAATCTCTGGCCAACATCGGCCGTGCTCGATTACTTAAATATTTTGAAACGCACGCCTGAGATTTCTCAAGCAGCTCAGAAGAAATCAGAAGTTGAGCAGACCCTGAGAGCACGCCTGAGTTTCCAGGGAACTACCCTTGGGTTTTCAAGCGAATCCACAGACTACCTGTGGTGGCTTTGCACCTCGATTGATACCAATGCCGTCAAACTAATTCTGAGCACGTCGGATAGCCCGGGATGGAAAGCAGACCTCCCGCGAATCGTGCGTGGGGCGCTCCAGAGGCAGAAAAAAGGAGCCTGGGATTTGACACTGGCAAATGCCTGGGGTGTCCTGGCCCTTGAAAAATTCGCAAATGAGTTCGAACGCACCACAGTTGGAGGAACTACTACGGCGACCCTTACGTCCAGTCAGCAGACCCTCGACTGGGCAAAAAACCGGTCTGGAGACATGAATTTCCAGTGGCCGCAGGGCAGGAATGACCTAAGCATCAAGCATCAGGGAGCTGGAAAACCCTGGGCACTGATTCAGAGCCGCGCGGCCGTCCCCCTGAAGACTGATTTGAGTGCCGGCTATCGCGTACAAAAAACGCTGAAACCTGTCGAACAGAAGAAGCCCGGAAGCTGGAGCCGTGGGGATCTAGTCCGCATAACGTTGAAAATCAAGGCCGATGCAGATCGCACCTGGGTAGTAGTTTCCGATCCGATCCCGGCCGGAGCGAGTATACTCGGAACAGGGCTTGCCCGTGAATCGGGCCTTCTACAGGAAGGTGAGCGCAGAGAAGGCTGGGTCTGGCCAGCCTATGAGGAAAGATCGTTTGAGGCGTTCAGGGCCTACTACGAATACGCAGCGCAGGGCGAATGGACGGTTGAGTACACTCTACGCCTGAACCAGGCAGGAACTTTCATCCTGCCCCAGACCAGGGTTGAAGCAATGTATTCTCCTGAAATGTTTGGCGAAACACCGAATGCAATTCTGACGGTTGTGCCATGAAAACGTCGCTTAGCCTGATATTTTTGTTAGCTTCTGTACTGCTTCTGAACGGACCAGGCTATGCGGAGAGTTGCAAAAAGGAATGCGTTACCGGTGATTGTCAAAACGGCATCGGAACTCAAACGTACGTAAACTGCGACACGTACCAGGGCAACTTTGTAAAAGGGATGCGAACAGGGGAAGGCATCTATTCATTTCACAACGGCGATGTCTACAAGGGCACATTCAAAGACGGCGCGCGTGCGGGAAAGGGTGTATACTCGTTCAAGCAAACAAAGACCCAGGCCCAACCGTTTATCTTTGAATCGAATCTAGATGATGAGGGCCGCGGAACTGGTGTTCTAAAATCCGGGAAATACATTGTGACTTGCGACGTAGGCCAGGGGAGTGCTGCTTGCGGCGACGACAAAAAGCTGATTCTTAAAGAAGCAACTGAACCTATTGCAATTGTCCTGTATGCTGGTAAGAGTGCCAGCATGGAACGAAGCGGCGCATTGCATCCAATGTTAGCAGGTGATCCAGTCCTTCCTGGGGATACCCTGAAGTCCGGACAGGAGAACCTGGACATGCAATTGCGCGATTCAGTTTCAGTTCGCATGAAGCCACAGGCAGAGGCCACGTTTTCTCCTATTCCGGAGGAAAAGAAAATCGATCTCAAACAGGGATCAATGATAGTAAAGTTTCGCAAGGAAACAGGTGGACTTGCAATCACAGCCCCGGCCGCAGAAGTTCATGCGGATGATTCAACACTTTCAATTCAGGCTTCGCAAGGCAGTACGGAAGTTAAAGTCTTCGAAGTAGACAAAGGGAAAGTTACAGTTGCACCGCGCTTTGCTGAGCTTGAGAACAAATCCAGAAGTGAAATAGAAAAGGACCCTGCCCTCAAAAAAATGGAAGAAAAACGGCAAAGTCTGACCATACCGGTTGCGCCTAATGCGGTAGCAATCCTGGAACGATCCGCCGCAACCGAGGCCAAACAAGCCAGGGTTGAAAAGTTTGAAATTTCGCCGCAAGAAAGGGCAGAGACTAAAGTAATGGTAAAGGTAGACGAAAAGGCGATTCAGAACCTCAAAGAGAATCCACGCAATGAAGAACATAGAAGATCTGTATTGGCCAGCTATGATGCCGGGGTTGAGATCGCTATGGACGAACTGGAAATCGAACTCAAGGCCAAGCCTATCAAGAGTGAGAAGGAAATTTTAGAACGATACGGAATTGTAGAATTCGTTACGTTGCGAGATGGAACGGCATTCCCCGGTGCGATTGTAACACAGGCTGGAGATACAATGCTAATCCATCGGGTCGGCAGCGTGTCAAGAATCAAAACAAGCAAAGTGCACTTTGTAGATTACAAACACGCCGATGAAATAAAGTAAACGTACTCCCGGTCAAAGCGATTGACTGGACATATCCAGAATTGCAAATCGGATGGATGGCCTTCAATCCTCGTTCCCTCATAAGTATCGCGTTTGCATCGCTGATTACAGCGGAGTTCGTGGCTCTTTTTTTTGGAGCGGAGATGATCTCTCTTTCAGTCTACAGAGTCTACCATTTGGCCCAAATGATTTTTCTGATCTTCGCCGGCTGGATCGTTTACCGGACAGTCGTAAAAACCAGAACCAGAACGCACATTACGGAAACGGATCATGCACGCATCGCCCGGTTCGTCTTGATTGGCCTTGTTTTTTCTTTTATTGGCGATGTTATCAACAGCAAACTGATCGACCTTACAAGTGTAACGGGCATCAAGCAACAGGTTTTGCTCTCTATCCCGGTTTTCGCAATAGCCCACATTCTCTATATTCGCAGCTTTTTGATTCTAAGTTCGTTTAACGTCTCAAAAAGAACACGGATTATACTCCTGGTGCTCTGGCCCGTACTGTCAGTAATCTTGTGGAAATCTATTGTTAATCCCGCATCGGCATTGATGGTAATACTCTCCTTTCCTTACGCGTTCATGGTTACCTTGATGGCATTAACATCCTTGCGAGTCCCCCTGGCCTGGGGTAGCATAGGATATCCAACCGCTGTTGGGGGTTTTCTATTCTTATTGTCCGACTCATTGATCGGTTGGGTATTGGGTCGAGAAGGTTCGTTTGCAATTAGCCAGGTCATATGGTTTACCTATTTTGCGGCGCAGATCTTGATTCTTAGGGCCGTTTTGATCCCGGTCACGTAAGCATGAGAGGAACCACGCTCGGACTCCTTCCTATATTATTCTATAATATTCATGCTGGGTACTGGCTGTTCCAGAGACATCCAGAGAATTTACTGTGGGTCTGCCACATAGCCTCTATACTAATAGGCCTCGGAATGTTTTTTGCTGCGCCACGACTATTAGCCTCAGGTATGCTATGGGTTACGTTCGGCAATTTTTTCTGGATACTCTATCTCGCAACCGGCGGTGAGTTCCTTCCCACTTCCCTCTTAACTCATGCAGGAAGTCTGATTGTGGGACTTGTGGGATTGAGACGTTTTGGATTTCCAAAGAATACGTATGTGCGCGCGTTACTGGGATTGATCGCTCTGGTTTTTGTCTCCAGATGGACTCCTCCAGCAGAAAACGTTAACCTGGCGCATAGAATTGGAGACGGTTGGGAAAACGTATTCCCATCTCACACGATCTATCTCTTGTTCTTGTTCGGCGTTACCGGAGCTTCCTTCCTGGCCATGGAACTACTCTACAGGCGCTTCTTGCTCAGGAAGAATCCCGGTTAAGTTAGAACGGTCAATGACTACAGAACCTGCTTGCCGGCAGCTTCTTTAACCCATTCATGTATTGCCTGGAGTTCCTTTGCATTCGCAATATTCAAATGTGCCTGTGCTTCAATGTCGAAATAGACATACGATGCTTGATTTTCTTCAACGCGCAGGAATGCATCCGCCAGATGCACAATGCTGACTTCCACGGAATGACTGACGTCCGCTGCAAAGGCTGAGTGATGATTGCGAATCATGTCAATCAAGACTGGTGGAAAATTCCATTTTTGAGCCAGTCTTGCTCCCACTTCTGCGTGCGACAGTCCCAGAGTAATCTCTTCTAGAACAGCAGTACTGTTTTCAGTTCTCGCAAGATTAAATCCGTTGATCTTCTTAACTGTTTCTGGTTCAAGCGAATGCAAAACGATTTTTCCCAGATCATGCAAGAGACCACCCAGAAAAACAGAATCCGCTAACTTCCTGAACCCGCAACGCTCGGCGATTAGCCGACAATACAATGCAACTCGCGCAGCATGCTCCCAGAATTCTTCAAATACTTTATAATGTTTATCAAGTATCTGCCTGGAAGAATGAGCCAGAACAAGTTGCCTTACATTCTTGATTCCAAGAACCGTAACCGCACGATGAATACTTTCTACGCGTGTGCCTACCACAAATCCGCCAGAGTTCGCAAGCCGCAGAATGCTTGCAGCAACGGATGGATCTTTTTCAATTTCCGATGCCAGGAAGCTTATCTCTGCTCTGGGATTATCGCATAGATTAATAATTCTCTGCACGGACTCAGGAAATGTGGGAATCCGTTCTATCTCTGATGTAATGCGATTGTATAGTTCCGCAACCTGCGCTGGCATTTGAAATGAGCGCGGAACAGTGATTGCAACCCGCGTGCTTTTCTCGTCAGAAGAGATTTGAAAATTCTTAATACCAATCCCAGATCGTTTAAGCAGAATTACATTTATCAAAAGGCCCAGGCCCGCACCTTCACTCTCATCACCAAACTGTTCCAGTAATTCCGGGACAGAATCAGCAGCGGACGCAGCCTGGATACGCTCACGCGCGCGAAGCAGTTCTTCGTTGGTCATTCCACAATTGTTTTGGACAATGATGCGTAACCCATCGATATTTGTTTCCATGTAGATGTGGACTTTCAATCCAAGCTCTTTCATGATTGGAACAAAATCTTCAATATTAGCCACGCCTTCGCGTTTGAACGCTTCAATTAATGCAGCATATTGCCCCGGATTCTTTATATCAGCGTTTCTCTGCTCGAAGTAGGCACGCTTGAGATTCGCCTTGACCGCGTTGGTCACAACTTCGCGGAGGAAAGTCATGATGACTGTATCAAGAAAGTTAAGTTTGTAACCGGCCAGAGCATGATTGACCAGGTAGTATGTAAGTTCAGTATGTTGCGCGGAGAAAGCAGTGAACGAGTAACGCAATTTGCCGCTTTCGTTGAGCAGATCCACAGCCTGGCGTTTAAGAGTATCTGTGCCTGCTATCATTCCGGAAGGGTCCCGTGGTGGCAGAATTGGGTCAAGCAAAGGGAGTAAAAAATGGATTTGATTTGCCCAGGACAAGGCAATGGTTCCACTGGCTGTAACGATTATGTAATGTGAGGGTTATGATGTTCTCCATTGTTCCAAAGGATGAAAAATACTTCGCCTTGTTGGGTGAGCTTGCCGACAAGGTTCATGGGGGAAGTCTCGTATTCTTAAAGATATTTGAGGATTATTCCAACCGCGCAACGTACGCCATTGAGATCAAAGGAGTAGAAGTTAGCTGCGATAAAATAGCAGCGCGTATAACGTCCAAGCTCAATACCAGTTTCATTACTCCCATTGATCGCGAAGATATTTATCTTCTGGTTAAAGAGCTGGATGATGTAATCGATATCATCAACAACCTGGCAATTCGATTTGATATGTATAGCGTAACGTCTCTGCGACCAGAAGCCAGGGAAGTTGCACTGATCCTGAGTGATGCTACAAACGAACTGGCCGGTGCGTTTAAACTCCTGGCGAAAAACGAAGACCTCGCAGTTCACTGTAAGCAAATCAACGACCTGGAAAGGAAGGCAGATCATCTTTATCGCGAATCCATTCGGGACCTCTTCATCAAAGAACAAAACCCAATCGAAGTCATCAAATGGATGGGAATCTACGAAGCTCTCGAAGATGCGGTGGACCGCTGTAAAGACGTTGCAGAAGCCCTTGAAGCTGTAATCGTTAAGAACCGGTAATAGTTATGAGCATCGTTCTTGTTTTTGTAATAGTCTTCGTGATCATTGCGCTTGCATTTGATTACATCAACGGATTTCACGACGCAGCAAATTCAATAGCAACGGTTGTGTCTACCCGCGTTCTTACTCCGGGAAAGGCAGTCATATGGGCCGCATTTTTCAATTTCCTGGCTTTTGCAATTTTTGGTACTCACGTTGCAAAGACGATAGGCGGCGATCTAATTAATATCCAGGCAATCGACGAAATCTTTGAATTCAGACGCATCTGGGTTCTGCTGTGCGGTGTTATCGGCGCCATCGTCTGGAACCTCATAACCTGGTACTATGGAATTCCTTCGAGTTCTTCGCATGCACTTGTTGGAGGTTACGCTGGCGCGGCGCTTGCCGCCCATGGTGGTCAGTTCTCTGGCTTGTTTATCGCCCATGGATGGATTAAAACTCTGGTGTTTATTGTGATCTCTCCGCTGGCCGGAATGCTTCTGGGATTTCTTATAACGGTCGGATTGCTTTGGATAGTGTATAGATCTTCACCGGATCGCGTTGATCGAATCTTTCGAAAGCTACAGCTATTGTCAGCGGCACTATTCAGCGTTGGTCATGGCGGAAACGATGCGCAGAAGACAATGGGAATCATTGCCGCGGCCCTTGTTGCATCTGGTCTGGACATCAACGCCGCTAAAGAACTACCCCTCTGGGTTGTAATCGCCTGCTATATTGCCATTGCCGCCGGCACTCTTTCCGGCGGCTGGAGAATCATTCATACAATGGGGTCACGCATTACCAAACTCAAGCCAATCGGCGGGTTTGCAGCTGAGACAGCTGGCGCCTTCACTATGTTCCTCGCTACATTTGGCGGCATTCCCGTGAGCACTACTCATACAATCAACGGAGCCATCATTGGAGTTGGGGCTACTCGACGTTTATCCGCCGTGCGTTGGGGCGTGGCCGGGAATGTTGTCTGGGCCTGGATACTCACAATACCCTTGTCAGGATTGATCTCAGCCTTATGCTTTGGACTGGTTACAGCGGGCTACGCCGCTTTTGGAAAATAAGAAGACAACGCCCTGGGGGTTCCCAGGGCGCGACATTAGCCAAATCTGTAGTTCAGATAATTTAAAAGTACAAGCAATGCGCCTTTGGCGGAATCCAGAACAAGATTATCCGGACGATGGCCACCTGAAAAATAGTAGATTCCTATTCCGATGCCAACCCACCAGAGACCCAGAATATTTGTCATAACATAGCCAGAACCCTTCCCGCGAAACGTCTGTAACCAGGCATACGCACAGAAGATTCCAATGAGTAGAATAAACCAGGCCGTAACAAAGGTCAGGAACCGAGTATCGTCCGTTGTCCCTATCTTGAACTGCTGCCTTGCGAAATCCGGCATAAGAAAACCGCCGATGGCCATTACGAATTCAATGATAGCGCTGAGTGCAAGTAACGTTAGCAGGGCTTTTCTAAGCATGATCCACCCTTGCAATGGGTATCAGATCATGTCAACTGTAACGGATGTTGTCCGGGAATAAGATCATCCCCGAAGGTCGGCTCCTCAAGACGACAATCAGGCCTTGGGTAAGAGGCCATTGGTTAGTTCGCCGGTCTTTTTCCCGCCGACGAACTCTGCAATATTCTTGAACGTTACATCGGCAATGCTCAGCAGAGCTTCGCGCGTCAGGAATGCCATATGACCTGTAACTATTACGTTGTGAAACGTATTCAAACGAGCGAGAGTTTCATCCTGCATAACGGAATCTGAGAAATCTTCGAAGAAATACTCGCGCTCCTCTTCATACACATCCAGTCCTGCCGCCCCTATTTGTCCGCTCACTAGACCATCCACAAGGGCATGCGCATCGACCAGGCCACCACGACTTGTATTGATAATCATGACGCCCTTTTTCATTTTGCGAATAGAATCGGCACTGATCAAATGCCGGGTTTCCGGAACGAGGGGAGCATGTAGCGTGATTATATCAGACTCAGCGCAGATTCTTTCAAATGAGGCATTGCTTACGTTTGAATTTCCATAATCCTTTGGCGAACGGTCCATCACCAGAACCTTGCATCCAAATCCACAAAGAATATCAATTACACACTGGCCGATCTTTCCTGCGCCGATTACACCAACGGTTTTGCCAAACATATCAAAACCAACCAGCCCGTTCAGAGAAAAATTCCCTTCTCGCACTCTGTCATGTGCCCGAATAATGTGCCGATTTAGCGCAAGCATCAAAGTTACAGCATGCTCAGCAACAGCATGCGGGGAATATGCAGGCACATTTGCAATTGAAATATCATTCACAACGCACGCTTTCAAATCAACATTATTGTATCCGGCGCAGCGCATTGCGATCATGCGAACTCCGAGGCTTGCAAGTTTGGTAATAATTGGTTCGTCAAGGGTGTCGTTAACAAAGGCACAAACAACAGTGCAGCCCTCTGCCAGGACAACCGTGTCAAGACTCAAACGAGATTCAAAAAATCTAAGCGCGTGGATTTCATTGTTTGTTTCCCGAAATGTATCCTCAGTATAAGGCTTTGAATCAAACACCGCGATCTTCAATCGACTGTCTACGTCGCGCGTTCTGAGCTCCGCTACAATGCGAGTCTCTTCACGCAAATACCGACTGAGCACTTTCAGAACATTCTGCGCAATTGATGGATTTCTTGAGATGAGTTTCTGAAACTCGTTGTGTCCAATCTCCCACAACTTGACCGGACCGGTAGCCTTTAAGGTTGCTGAGCGCATATCGTCGCCAAAAATGCTCATAATTCCGGCAACTTCACCCGGGATAAGCCTGGCAATCTCAACTTCAGTCTGATCTTTACCGCGCTTCATGACGCTCAGTTCACCCGATTCCACCACGAACATGCATTGACCTGGCTCACCTTCCCGGCAGAGTACCTGGTCCTGGATGAGATCAACTGGTTTCATTTGCTCGCATAGATCGCGAAGCGATGCATCATCTAGCGATGCAAATATTTCGATTTCTTTGAGTATTGCATCGATCATTCTCTCGTCCTGAATTTTTATTAGAGCCAGTCGGCTTTTTTAAGTCTGAAATATAAGAAGATGCACGCAACCGTACACAGACTAATCACGGAGGGATATCCGTAATGCCATTCCAGCTCCGGCATATATTTGAAATTCATGCCGTAGAAACTTGCAATCATTGTGGGAACGCCGAGTAGCCCGGCCCACCCGGCCAGTTTTTTTACAACATCATTTTGCTTCATTGTGATCAGGGACAGATTCACCTGCAATGCAGTATTCAACATCTCCCGAACTGTATCCATCACTTCATTTATACGAACCACGTGATCGTACACATCGCGAAAGTACGGCTGCGTTTCTGTGGTGATCATGGGAGTAGTCTGTCTTGTAAGGGCGCTGCTGATTTCCAGGAGCGGAACTGTTGCGCGTCTAAGGGCCATGATATCGCGTTTCAAATCGTAGATTCTTTCTGTAGTCTCAGCGCGATAGCCGCCCTTGAAAATCGTTTGTTCGACTTCAATTAGCTCGTCTTCAAACTCTTCAACAATGGGAAGGTAATTATCTACGACAAAGTCCATCACAGCATACAACGGAAATCCAGGTCCCCGGGCCAGTTGTTCCTGAGCTGCCTTTTCACAGCGCTGCCTGACACTCTGATAGGAGAGCGAGGCTCCGTGCCGAACTGTAACAATGTAACGAGCCCCAATAAAAATATGAGTCTCGCCGAACTCAACTCGATCCTTAACCTTCTGGGCAGTATGCAGAACAATAAATAAGCTTTCCCCGTACGATTCCAACTTGGGTCGCTGATGGGCGCGATGCGCATCCTCAATTGCAAGGTCGTGAAGGCCAAACTCACCCTGAACCTGCTTTAGAAGCTCTTCACTGGGTTCAAGAAGGCCCAGCCAGATAAAACGATCCGGGTGCGCAAGGTGTTGTCCAATGTTTGTAACAGAGTCAGATCCGCTCTCTATTGGGCAACCAGCAGCATATACAACGCAGTTTACGATCATAGATTGGCTTACGGAATCAGTAACTAGCTGAGGCCAGAATTTTCTGTCCACCTGTTCTTGAATTTGGAACGTGTCTTTGCAATGGGTCGCATAGCATTCTATTCATTTCTGGGACTGGCCCTGGCGCTGCCAGTCTACTACGCCTGGAACACGCCGTTTGCCCTGATCGACGATTATTCCGATTGGCAATTCCAGCGAGTATTTCTGTCACTGGACGCGTTCCAGGTCTGGTTCACCGGAAATTTTGCTCAGTTTTCAGGGGGCCGTTACCGGCCCTATTTCGACATAAGCCAGGGTATTTCCTGGATTGTTCTTGGACCCAATCCTGGCATTCATCACATAGTCCGGATCCTTGTTCGCGTTTGCACCGGGCTATTCATCGCGTCTGCATATTTGCAATTTTGCAATTCCTGGCGTGGCAGTGTTCCTCGCGCAAGTTTTGAAGTATCAAGATTTCAAGGGCTTGCGGGTCTACTTCTGCTCTTCATCTTCTTTCCAAACAATCCAGAAGCCAGGCTGGCCCCACAAGAATTGCACAGTGGTTTTTTTATCTCAATGTTGATCTGGATTGCGGCGCGTGCCCTGACGAGGCCCCAGGCTTTTCTATCCACAGTCTTGTTGTATTACATTGCATTTTTTGGCCTTGCGATAGCCAAAGAAGTGAATTTCTTTGTGTTGCCCGTTTGCATTTTAGTATTTCACTTATTCATCATCAAACGACATCGTTTGGTGCTATCCGTCCTGCCGATTCTGATATTCGTTCATACCCTGGCTAAAATCACCACCGCTTATAAAAGCGGTGGTTACGGGTCGCGGCCCGTGAATGCTGAACTAATCTGGAACAACGTAGCCTGGATCATTCAGAATATTCTCCTCATCAACTTAAACTGGATCGTATCCATCGCATTTATTGCCTTACTGTTATTTGTTCTAGTCGATTCATTCATTCAGATTCGCAAACCACTGGCCCCGGAAACCAGAAAGTCCTTACTGATTCTTTTGACTGCAACTGCATTCCTGGGTGCGTTTGGAGTTGGAATCACAACGTCCTGGTTACAGGTCCTCAGATACTGGTACCCTATGATCCCGCCTATAGTATTGATCCTGGGAATTGCCCTTTTTCGTCTCAATCTATTCACGTTAGATCGCGGCTCCTTGAACCGATTGTTGAGGATTGCATCCGTACTGGTTGCAATCGTGTTCTTTCTCTCCGCCTGGCCTGCAGTTCTGTATCAATACATTGTACAACATCATTCCAGAAACACAGAACTGATGCTGATCAAGCGACTGCAGACGCGCCTGGATTCTGGTGAAACAATACAGCTAGACCTGAATGAAAGCGAGTACGCCGATAAACTACGAACAATCCTACTCGACTTCAATCCATACTATTACGGAACAAAACCATACTCGCTTGATGTACTATCGCCTGATAAGGCAAGCACCTCTGCTTTATTCGTAACCAGAAATGCTGCTTCTGTAATCCCAACGGAAGAAATCGAATCAAAGAACAGCTATGCTATTTTCAAGCGATCCCTGGCATTCGCGCGGGCGTTTCACTTAATCCGAAAACCGGAAACCTATCTGGATCACGGAGCTGAGCCATTCTGGGCTTACAAATGGTATATTGGAAAAATCAAACGCTAGATGTTTACTTTTTTAGCAACCACATAGATGGGGCGTTGTTTAATCTCTTCGCTGATCCGTCCCATGTATTCACCCAGGATTCCCAGCGTAAGTAGTTGAATTCCACCAAGGAAAAGCACAATCAGTACAATCGAGGGCCAGCCTCTAACAGTCTCGTTTGTGAACACAGCAATGTAAGCCACATAGAGCCCGTAGACAAACGTAGCAGCACTCACAGCAAATCCAAGATACGATGCTAATTGCAACGGAGTCTGAGAAAAATATGTTAAACCCGTGAGCGCAAATCGAAGCATCTTTCCGTACGTGTACTTGGTTTCGCCAGTGTGTCGCTCAGATCGCTCAAACTGGACACCAACCTGACGAAAACCGGCCCAGGAAACCATACCGCGAATGAATTTATTTCTTTCCGGCATTGAGCGAATAACGTCTACAACCTTTCGGTCCATCAATCTAAAATCACCGGTATCTACCGGAATATTGACATTTGCGAGTTTTTGTAGCAGTCGATAAAACACCGATGCCGTGAGTCGTTTGAGATAGCTTTCACCCTTACGCATGGACCTCTGCGCGTACACAACCTCAAAGCCCTCCTTCCATTTCTCTACGAGATCAGAAATTAACTCAGGTGGGTCCTGTAGGTCTGCATCAATGATTACAACACAATCGCCTTTGCAATAGTCCAATCCGGCGGCAACCGCTGTTTGATGACCAAAGTTCCTTGAGAAACTGAGTACTTTCAATTTACGATTCTTTTGTGCGAATGATTCAAGTATTTTCAAAGAGGAATCAGAACTACCATCATTGATAAACAGAATTTCATAATCCATCTTTAGAGGCTTCAGTGCGCGAATCAAACGATCCGTCATCATCTGCAAGTTTCCTTCCTCGTTAAAGACCGGAGCAATTACGGAAATTAGGGCTGCCATTTGAGGATTCGATCAGGTAGTTCCGGCGCCGCATGTAAAGTGATTTTTACGGGATCAGCGCCCCCAAAGATTGCGATTTGCAATCGCGTTGATTGTGAAATTTTCCAATGGCCTTACCGGAAAGGTTAGCAACAACGCGGATTCTTGAACCGGGCCTCTTCCCGCGAAGCCCATTCCTCGCCTGCGCTTGCAGTGAGCGCCCTGGATTCCACCTTGTTTTGTCCAGACAGATGACGAAGCATCTCAAGGGCGAACAATCCAATTGCCCAGAATTTCCATGCAGGCTTGCCGCTCGTATCCGCAGCGAGCACATCCGGCGAAAGCCAAACAGCCACAGTTTCCTTTAAATCAAAAGGGGATCGTCCAAGAAGCAGGCCGACCCAACGGGTTGCAGATAGAACTAGAATTGCCCCCACAAGAAACAAGAATGACCCCGCCACCAATGCATCCAGATGCATGTTGAAGATAACCCTCTTAGTAGTAGCAATCTCCGCTGGACTCAGACTTCCGGAGGCAACCTTGCTTGAAAGAGTATCGGCCATTGATAAAAATCCAATCCGCGCATCTGGATGAAATATCTTTTCAAATCCAGCCGTGAAGGTTACTGCAGTAAGCCAGACCAGTGGGATGAGTGTTACCCAAATAGCTTTTTGTTTGCCCATCTTAATCAGCAATGTGGTTGCGAGACAAAGTGCCACAAGTGCCAGCAACTGGTTTGCAATGCCGAATAACGGCCAGAGACTATTAATTCCACCCAGAGGGTCTGTCACGCCTGAATATAAAAAGTAACCCCATGCCGAAACAAGAATAACACTTCCAAACAGGTTTGCCGCATAAGAATGGGTGTTTCCAAGCGGTTTCCAGATCTGTCCAAAGAGCGCCTGAATTAAGAACCGGCCCACGCGAGTTCCCGCGTCGACTGTGGTTAGAATAAACAGCGCCTCAAACATAATTGCAAAATGATACCAGAGCGAAAGAAACTCCGGGCCCGTGAGTCTTGAAAAAATATGCGCCATGCCAACTGCAAGCGTAGGTGCGCCGCCTGCGCGTCCAAACATAGTACTCTCGCCGAGACTACGCGCGAGGTCTTCCATTTCAATAATTGAAACAGGATATCCCCAACCAGAGATTGTTTGAGTTATTTGTTCAGGTGTAACTCCGACTGCGGAAGCCGCACCGTTCATTGCAAAGTACTGGCCAGGAGAAAGCGTGCATGCCGCAATCAATGCCATTATCGCAACAAAGGATTCAAGCAGCATGCTCCCGTAGCCAATCGCCCGTGCATGGCTCTCGCGCGTAATTAACTTGGGTGTAGTGCCAGAAGCGATCAAGGAATGGAAACCACTGATAGCCCCGCATGCAATGGTAATAAAACAGAATGGAAAAACATTCCCCGAGAACACCGGCCCGGTTCCGTCTACAAAGCGTGTGACAGCAGGGAACGTAAGCGACGGTAGAACCAAAAAGATTCCAAGGGCAAGAGCTCCGATGGTTCCAAGCTTCATGAACGTGCTGAGATAATCGCGCGGAGCAAGCAGAAGCCACACGGGAAGCACAGAAGCTGCAAGACCGTAGCCGATCACCATCCATGCAAGCGTGGGCGCATTAAAGGTAAATAGTTTTGCAAGTTCCGGAATTTCGTGAAAATACTTTCCAAAATAGACAGAAGCCAGGAGTAACCCCACACCAATTGCCGTGATTTCCAGAACCTTGCCTGGCCTGATGTAACGCAGATAGATTCCCATGAACAATGCGATCGGCATGGTTGCGGCAATCGTAAACGTTCCCCATGGACTGTGCGCCAGAGCTTTTACAATGATGAGACCAAGTACTGCAATCAGGATAACTATGATGCAAACGATTGCAGTCATGGCCACGATTCCTGCCGGGACTCCAATCTCCTCTTTCACCATTTCACCCACGGATTTTCCATCGCGACGGATCGACGCAAAGAGAATGAACAAATCCTGAACCGCGCCACCCAGAACTACACCGATTAGAATCCAGAGAGTCCCAGGCAGATAACCGAACTGAGCAGCAAGCACTGGACCTACAAGCGGACCGGGCCCACTAATAGCTGCAAAATGATGACCGAATACGATCCATTTATTTGTGCGCACAAAATCACGCCCGTCTTCATGCACTTCACAGGGAGTTGCTCGCCTATCGTCTAGAACCAGGATTTTTGCTGCGATCCATTTGGAATAGAATCTATAGCCAATTGCATAGGTGCAAAGGGCAGCGCAAAGGATCCAGACTGCATTTAACCCTTCCCCACGGTAGATGGCAATTGCAGAATACGAGGCCGCACCAAGCAGAAACACCATGATCCAGATGCAGACAGACAGGGCCTTTTTCATTTTTCGAAATCTGATTTGCAGGGGCGGGAGAGCAAGTTATTCTTTAATTGATCCCACGGGGCCCGCACTAAAGCTAGAAACTGGTTGATCCTATGAAGAAAGTACGCGTATACGAAGTTGGGCCGCGCGACGGCTTACAGAATGAAGCAAAGATCGTTCCGGCCGACGCAAAGGTAGCATTCATTGAAAAACTGACTGCTGCGGGGCTGGGCCACATTGAAGCCGTTTCATTCGTGCGACCTGGCGCCATTCCGCAGATGGCAGATGCCACAGAAGTCTACAATCGAATCAAGAACGGCAAAGCTACGTATTCCGGACTCGTACCCAATGCGAAGGGAATGGAAACGGCCCTTGCAGCTGGAATTCAAGAAGTTGCGGTCTTCACGGCAGCGTCTGAAAGTTTCACAAAAAAGAATATCAACTGTACTATTGAAGAGAGTTTCGATCGATTCAAAGAAGTGATCCGCATGGCGGCCGAGCATTCTATTCCGGTCCGTGGGTACGTAAGCACCGTGGTCCAATGCCCGTATGAAGGTGAAATCGCCCCGGCAAAGGTTGCAGAAATTTCTAAGCGCTTGATTGACTCAGGAGTTTACGAAGTCTCCCTGGGTGATACAATTGGTGCAGCCGTCCCGGATGATATTTCTAGACTTCTCGACGCTGTCGTACGAGTTGTTCCCGCGGAAAAGCTTGCAGGACATTTCCATGATACACGGGGTACGGCCCTGGCCAATGTTTACCGCTCCCTTGACTACGGGATACTGACTTTTGATTCCAGCGCTGGTGGCCTTGGGGGATGCCCATATGCACCAGGTGCATCGGGCAATCTTGCTACGGAAGACCTGTTATATTCCCTGCATCGCTCCGGTTATGAAACAAATGTGGATCTAGAAAAAATCGCGGACGCCTCTGCGTTCATGCGAGAAATTCTGACAAAAACCCCGGCCTCAAGAGTATTCGCCGCACTAAAACGATGATTCTGAAAACAGCAGCATGAACGAGCTTAAGATAGAAGATAAACTCAGGCTGTACGCCTCTGCGTTTGAGAACGCACTTGAGTGCATGATGATTACAGATGACACTCGTCGTGTTATCGCAGTCAACCCAGCCTTTGAACGAATCACTGGTTTCAGTCCTGCAGAAGTTACGGGTAAGCGTCCTTCCTTCCTGGATTCAAAGACGCATAACATGAGTTTCTACAGAACTATCTGGAGAGCCGTTCGGGTCAATGGATCCTGGCAAGGTGAAATTCAAAGCAGACGGAAAACCGGAGAGATCTATTCAGAATGGTTGAGTATTACTGCTCTCACCAGAGGCGGCGCGCTCCATTATCTTGCGGTCTTTACTGACATAACGCATCGCAAGGAATATGAGTCAACGTTATACGCCCTTGCAAACTACGATCCTCTTACTGGTCTTGCAAATAGAAATTTATTCAACGAGCGTATTGAACTTGCAATCAAACGCGCTGCTCATTCACGCCAAAAATTGGCGCTCTTAATCCTTGATATGGATCGGTTCAAATCTGTCCGCATGACTCTTGGCCAGGCTACTGCGGATCAACTACTTTTAGCCGCAGTTACTCGAATAAAGAAATGCCTGGGGCCCAATGAAACCCTTGCCAGGCTAGGTGGGGATGAATTTGCGATTATTGCAGAGAACGTCCACGATGCAACAGACGCAGTTCGAATTGCGCGTGATGTGCTCAGCACAATGTCACGGGTGTTTCTGTCCAAAGAATATGAACGCTACCTGACCTGTAGCATTGGAATTTCAGTTTACCCGGACGACTGCGTGGATGCAAACTTTCTGCAAAAGAATGCGGACACTGCAACATACAGGGCTAAACTTCGCGGCCGCAACAATTTCCAAATGTACGGCCCGGACATGCACGTTGCTACATTCGAGCAACTTCTACTGGAAAACAACCTGAGATCTGCCATTTCAAATGGAGAATTTTGTCTTTTTTATCAGCCCATAGTGGATGCAGAAACGGGAAAGCTGGCCCGCATGGAATCCCTCATCCGCTGGAATCATCCTGAGCTGGGACTGATCCCACCTGACGTATTTATTCGATCAGCTGAGGAATCCGGGTTAATCTACAAGATTGGTGAATGGGTTATCCGGGAAGCCTGCCAGCAATTTCAAACCTGGAAAGCAAATGGAATCGACCTTCCGGTGGTTTCAGTCAATGTCTCTGCGGTCCAGCTGCGCAAGATGAATCTTTTTTCCATTGTTGCAAGTGCGATTCGAGACAATCGCCTGAAACCGGGTGAACTGGAGCTTGAGATTACTGAGAGTTCTGCCATGCAGAACTCGGATGCATCGTTTGGATTTCTGAAAGATCTCGGAAGCCTCGGTGTGGGTCTTTCTATAGACGATTTTGGAGTGGGCTATTCGTCGCTTGCATACCTTAAACGCTTACCGATCCATCGCCTAAAGATAGACCGTTCATTCGTAAGAGACTTACCGGAAGATTCTGACAGCAAAGCCATTGCGGCTGCAATCATAGCAATGGCGCATAGCCTGGAATTAGGTGTTATTGCGGAAGGTGTTGAATCACTCCCGCAACTCAACTATTTACGCAGCATCAACTGCGATGAGGTTCAGGGTTTCTATTTTGCCCAACCCATGCCACCAAATGAAGTTGATTTCGCTCGTTATCAATAGGAGAACTCAGGATGCGTGCAGAGTATTTTACGGGAGTTACTTACAAAGGTTCATACGCCAGCGCGGATGATTGTCCCTCCAGTGCTGCTATCCCAATTCTGGCATTCACCGGACGTTCAAACTCCGGAAAATCATCTCTATTGTCGTCCCTCTGCAGGCATGCCAACCTCGCGCGGACTTCCAAGAAAGCCGGTAAAACTCGCACGCTGAATTACTTTTCAGTACCGCCCTCTTCTTCTGGCGGTCCCGGTCTGTATCTGGTTGATCTTCCTGGCTATGGTTATGCTGCATTGTCCCTCACTGAGCGCGAACAGATTAGGCACATGGTCGACGAGTATCTCGCAAGTGTTAAGAATGTGAAACTTCTGATCATTGTGCTCGATGCAAGGCGCGAACCGGGGCCAGAAGAAAATTCAATTCGAGCCTGGTGCGACATGCATGCGCAGCCGCACGTATTTGCTCTGACTAAATGGGACAAACTGGGAAACAAAGAACGTGCAGCCGCTTTGAAGTTCTGGAATGCCTGGGGCTCACCGTTTGTATTTGTTTCAAATGAAACGGGCTATGGAGTTGAGAAGCTCCTGTACAAAGTTAGAAATACAGTGCGCCGGCCGGATGAATTGCCGCCTGACGTTATTTCTGTTTCTTCCGATTCTGGCGCTGACTTTGATGACGCGTCCGAGGATGATGCATGATTTCCGTTTGATTCTTGAGCGCTGAAGCGCGACCGCGTGACAGAGAATCCGGGCCCAGGTGAGCCTTAGAAGGTCCCATGGGCTGGGTTATTGTTTCAACACGGATAATCTTCTTCTTATGCTGTGTTGCCAGGAGGTTTTTCAACTCACGTGTTTCATGATCAATGATTGTAACGCTTGAATTGAATGCACGCATTAGCGGGCTGCGCGCCGGAGATGCAGAACTCGAATCGATCATGTGAATTACAATTTGTTCAATGTTCTTATCAAGAATCAGTTCCTTGATAGGCTCGTGGTCCACCACCCCGCCATCAATAAATTCCTGATTTTCCATGGATTGAACTTCAATCAATCCGGGAAATGCCATGGAACACAAGACTGAATCAAGAACGTTTCCTTCCATTCTGAGTTCACGTCTGCCAGTTGTCAGGTTAGACACGGCAATTCCCAGCGGTATCTCAAGATCAGAGAAGCGAATCCCACCGAGATATGGTTCGAGCAAATTTCTGATCTTTTTTCCGCTGAGCAGGCCAGAATAACCGGAAATGCCTTTCAGGAAGGGTTTGACCATCTGGCTAATCCACGTGCCCTCCCAGAAATCACTACGTTTGAGTCGAAGCATTAAACGAACAATTTCGTTCATATCAACCCCGGCACAATAGAGCGCTCCAATCATAGCGCCCGCAGAACATCCAGTCACCCGGGCGGGAACAAATCCAATTTCAGTCAGCCCCTGCACAAATCCAGCGTGCGCATAGTAGCCAAAGAACGCAGAATTCAAACAGAGTGCTGTCGCGGACCTGGTAGATTTCATTGAACCAGCCTGAATCTAGAATCTGAAAGAAGCGACTGGATGATTGTAGGATTGAAATCGACGATTGTGATGTCTCCGGGGATTCCTGAAATATGCATCGTATGAAGCCCAGGCTCCGTAGAAGGTCGCAGTAGCAAGTTCACTTTCCTTTCCCTTAAGTATGCGATACTGGCCTGCTTCTCATGGCCTACCTTTCCTCTTTTCTCAAGCGGTGTGCGCGCAATTGTTTTATCTGTCAGACCAGTCTCCGCCTCAATCGCAGTCAAAGGAAACCAATAGTATGCCAGAGCTGCCTGAGCCCCTACAAAAGCAATCGTAGGATTTGCTCGAATCAGAGTTGGTTTGATTGAGAGAGCGATTGTCTTTAATTCCGTGCGCGCAGCTCGTGTGTAAATTTTGCTCTCCTCAAAGATACCATCCCGCATAGGGATTTTAGAAAACGGATCGTACCTGAATACTAGACCAGCGCAGAGGAGAACTGCAGCAATGGTTTGCGGCGTGGAATTGTTTTCAAGCATCCCAATGGCATCTTCAATCAGTACGAACATGAGCGGGATTACGGGCACAATGAATCTTGCAAACATGAAATCCCCCCCAATGTATATAACATACAGCAACCAGAAACCAATTAGTCCAAAAAACAAGACCGAGGACTTTCGTCTATCAGCCAATGTCACCAGCGAAAACAAAAGACCTATTCCTAAAACCCAGTAAGATTGAAAGAACATTGCCGCATAACGTAGCCCCTGCGAAAAATAGGGACTTGCCGCGGACTTAGCAAAAAAAGTATTTGGCAGCGGTGATCCGTAGTAAAGCGCTTTGACTAACCAGATTGGGAACACGATGCAGAATGGAATCAAATGAGGCGTAAGGCCCTGAATAACAGATCTTCCGTTTCGAATCGAATCAACAAGCCAGAAAATGGCGCTGAGGCCGTAAATCAAAGCGCCATCGGGCCTTACCAGGATTGCAATTCCCAGCATAATGAAGCCCCGTTTCTGACGATGCAGCGGTCCGTCAGGATCGTAAAGCAGACCATCTGATCTCTTATCAAAGAATTCCAGGACACCAGCCGTGATCAAAAGAGTGAACAGGGCTGTTTCGAGACCTGAGGTAGAAAATATATGAAGGTGTCTGTGAAGAGCGGCCCCCGCTAGAGCAACGGGTAAGGTTGCTGCAATCAAAGACCTGCGGAGTAGAACCAGAAGAAGTAACAAGTAACAGAAGATACTGAGAATCCAGGAAACAATCTCAAGATTCACACCCAGAGCGGCAAATGGAACCAACAGAATGGTCCAGAGAAAATTGGTGAATCCCTCTACTTTTTCGCCCACGTTGAACGTTAGGCCATGCCCTGCTGAAAAACTCTCAGCATAGCGAAATGAAATGAACGCATCGTCGGCCGTCCAACGCAACCGGATTGCCTCGCTAAAAGCGTATACGAACAGAAGAATACACAATGCGATTGCAGATCGTTTCCGCAGTTGCTCTAAGATCATTCCTTACAATGGGTTTCCCGGAACTGAAAGCGAGTCAACCCCATTTGCGAATCAAATCACGATTGCGATAGAAAGCAATCAACGCGACGCACACAAACGAAATTCCAGTAATCACATCTACCGCAAACGGATCCGAGTTAAAGCCGGTCACAAGATCGATGATATACTTTACGTATGAATTTGGGAGATTCACCGCACCATTTGCTTCAAGAATTCTCCAGTGCCAATCGGTCAAAAAGCAGTACCCGAGTCCGTACTTGAGACCAAGTCCGATCCAGGAAGCTAACGTCAAAGACACCAGAATCAAATGCATGCGCTTTGTCCGCTCCAATATCCAGCCAGTCAAATTGAAGACGATTACGCTCACATGAAGGAAATGAAATAACAAGCTCATTACATCATCATACATTGGATCGATCTATGCACAAGCGTTTCCACTTGACCGTACGTCACTTAAGTCAAGCTTTGTTCGAAGGCCCCCGTAGCTCAGGTGGATAGAGCAGTGGTTTCCTAAACCATGTGCACAGGTTCGAGTCCTGTCGGGGGCAGGACTAAAATGATACCCATAAAAGATCGACTTGAGAAAGAACTTCTGCGGATCAGTGAGCTGGAAGATATGCTCGCTCAGCCCGATATTGCAAGTAACCCTTCGCGTTTTCGCGACCTGGGGCGCGAGCATTCTATCCTTTCAGCCCGCAAAGAACCAATCGAGAGATTCCTGCGCATTCTTACAAACCTGGAAGAGGCAGAGAAGATCATAAAGGATCCTGGCTCTGACAATGATCTGCGTGAGATGGCCGTTCAAGAAAAGAATGATCTCGATCAAGCGCTCACTGCTGGTCGGGATGAAATGGAATCTCTCTTGCTTCCTCCGGATCCAAATTCCGGAAAATCAGTAATCCTCGAAATTCGCGCTGGAACAGGCGGTGATGAGGCTGCGCTTTTTGCCGGCGATTTGTTTCGAATGTATCAACGCTACATTGAACGCGCTCCGCTCAAACTTGATTTCATCTCTTCCACGGAATCAGATCTGGGTGGATATAAAGAAATCGTATTCGGCGTCGATGGTCGCGAAGCCTATGATCTGTTACACCAGGAAGCGGGCACGCATCGAGTCCAGAGAATCCCAGTAACTGAGAGCGGCGGAAGAATTCACACCAGTGCAGTAACCGTTGCCGTGCTTGTTGAAGCGGAAGAAGAAGAGGTTACAATCGAAGATAAGGATTTGCAAATCGATACATATCGGGCCAGCGGCGCAGGCGGTCAGCATGTGAACAAAACGGATTCAGCAATTCGCATAACGCATATGCCAAGTGGAATCGTAGTTACCTGTCAGGATGAGAGATCTCAACTGAAGAACAAAAATAAAGCAATGAAAGTACTCCGAGCAAAAATTGCTGAGCGTTCGCGCAACGCAAGACATGAAGAACAATCCGCATTGAAGAAAGATCAGGTCGGCAGCGGAGATCGATCTGAAAAAATCCGAACTTACAATTTCCCTCAAAGCCGCCTAACGGACCATAGAATTGGATACTCATCGCACAATTTGCCGGCTATGCTCGATGGCGATCTGGACGATTTATTGCGCTCACTACTTAGAGCTGAGCGCGAAAACAAACTCGCTGCCGTATAAGATCCATTTCTTACGCTACAAGTCCGTACAAATCTCGTCAATTTGCTTTATGACTGTCTGCCCAGAATTGCCACATCACGTTGGTGGCTGAGATTTCTCGACTGGGTTCGTCCGCCGTTAGCCGACCCTTCTCTCCGCCAGGCCAGGTATGCCCTTCATCGTCGATTGAATAGAGATCAAGCGGTGCGCGATCACATACAAAATGCGTATGCTCTACCTTGCCGCTTTTAGTAACGATCACGTCTTTACATCCGTTTTGATTCTTCCAAAAGCCTACAGCGAAGGCCACGGATCTGTCTGTTCGTTTATGGGAATCCGGATTCTTATGCGGCTCGCCACCTTCGTAAAGGACATGCTGATCATCCCTGCCATGAAAAATCACCATAGGTATTGGACGGGAAGGCTTACACGGCTCGAAATTCAGAGCCCCAGACACCGGGGCCACACCTGTGAACACATCTGCCGCTTCACAGGCTAATCGATGTGTCATCATGCCGCCATTGGACATGCCCGTTGCATACACGCGTGAGGAGTCAACAGCGTACTGCCCTTTGATGTTCTGCACCACCGCACGAATAAATGCAACATCGTCCTTGTTGTCGGTTAGAGCCTTGCCGCAACAGTTACCCGCGTTCCAGGTCAGAAGGGTTTCATCAAATCTGCCCCATCCAAACGGATAGACGACGATGAACCCCTCCTCGTCAGACTTTTTAGTAAATCCGCTCATTGAAGCACCTATCCGTCCATTTCCTCCGCCCCCATGTAAAACTACGACCAGGGGAACTGGCCTGGATGACTGATAAGATTTAGGGACATGTAGAATGTAGCGTCGCGTATCTGGGCCCACTTTGATCTCTATCGCGCTTTCCTGCGTTATCTTGCGTAAAGCTAACAGGCAACCAATGGAATGAAACGCAAGAAACACAATCAATGACCGGGCTAAAAGACGCATAAAAAGCAGGTAAGCAGATCCTGGAACACACAGCAAGATTTTTCTTCCCGTTTGGGTTGACCGGTAGACGTCAATTCACGATGTACGGCAAGCAATGAAAGCGATGGCATACCAAAGTTACGGCGATGCAGATTGCATGCAGGAAACGGAAATTCCCGATCCTATTCCTGGTGAACTGGAAATCCTCGTAAAGGTCCGCGCTGCTTCCGTAAACCCTGTGGATTGGAAAATTCGCAGCGGAAGCCTGCGCTTGATCACTGGTAACCAGTTTCCAAGAGTTCCTGGCGTTGATTTTTCCGGCGAAGTGATCGAAGTTGGAGAACACGCTAGACGATTCCGCAAGGGAGATTTTGTCTATGGTATGCTTCCAATATTCTCCACGCGACTCGGAAGCTATGCAACGTTAGCCGCTATTCCGGAAAAGTTCGTGGCTATGGCGCCAGCAAACTTGCCACTTGAGAATTGTGCGGCAATACCCCTTGCAGGGTTGACCGCACTTCAATCCCTTCGCGATAGAGGAGGAATTGGAGACGGGTCCCGTGTGCTCATCAACGGAGCGTCCGGTGGGGTTGGTTGCTTTGCTACACAGATTGCAAAAATCTACCGGAGCGAGGTTACGGCTGTTACAAGCGGCAAGAACGCACAGTACGTTCGAGACCTTGGCGCAGATCACATAGTCAATTATCACAATCAAGATTTCACAAAATTGGCGGCAGAGTTCGATGTTGTGCTCGATTGCGTTGCATCGAGCTCATTTGAAGCATGCAAGAGAATACTCGCCCCAGCGGGACGATATATCACGCTGCTGCCCACAGCCTCCGTTCTATTTCACGGAGTCATGGGTTCAATTTTTGGCGGCAAGCGTTGTGTTTACTCTGCGGTTTCAATCGCATCAGACGATCTTGATATTCTTAGACAATACGTTCAAGGTAAAACGATCGATCCATGCGTTGAAACGATTTTACCGTTCGCGCGTGCCCGCGATGCGCATGAGCTAAGCGAATCTGGACGGGTCCGCGGAAAAGTAGTGATTCAATTCAATGATTAGGGAATCTTGAAAGTCTTTTTGATTCCTTTGACATTGCCCGTCACGCTC
>JAIOPQ010000134.1 GCA_021413825.1 Spirochaetia bacterium
CTTTTCTTCCGCCTGTTTTCTGCCGTTCAGAGTCTGGAGCTTCAAATCGCGTTCTGTGACCTCGCCAGCCACGCGTTCTTTGTCGCGATTCAAGGATTCCATGCGCGCAATTGCTTGATGGTAGTCGCGATCGAGGCGATGCATTTCTTCTGATTCGTTCTCAGTGAGGCTCGCCAGATCTTCTGATTTCTTTTCTCGCTCGGCGATAGCTGCCATGAGCTCATCGCGCCTGGTGGTAAGATCCGCTAGCTTTGTAGTTCCGGCATTCTTGCGATCTGCAAGATCTCGATATTGGATGTATCGAAGCTTTTTGTCGCTCTTGTCGAGGAGCTCTTTAAGCTTGAGGTATTGTCTGGTCTTCTTGGCCTGTTTTTCCAGGTGATCAATCTCTTCGCGCTTGCCCTTTAAAATATCATCAAGACGAAGAAGGTTTTGTTCTGTGGCCTTCAGGCGCTCCATGGTTTCTTCACGCTCTGCTTTGAAACGGGAAACTCCTGCAGCTTCATCAAATAGAATGCGTCTGTCCTCAGGCGATGCCTTGAGGATTTCAGACATCCGGCCCTGCTCCATGATGGAATAAGCGGATTTACCGATCCCTGTATCCATGAGGACCTTCTCGATTTCCTTGCGAGGAACCCGACGCCCATTCAGAAGATATTCGCTGCCGGAGCTAACAAAAACGCGACGGCCTATTGAGACTTCATCCTGGTCAAGCGATAGGAGGCGATTGGTATTATTAAAGAATATTTCGACTTCAGCAAATCCGCCAGAATTACGCGTTTCAGATCCCAGGAAGATAACGTCTTCCATGCTCTTAGCACGCAGGCCTTTGGGCGAACGTTCACCTAAAACCCATCTGACGGCATCCAGAATATTGGACTTGCCGCAACCGTTTGGGCCAACGACAGCCGTAATTCCAGGACCGCAGTCAATGATGGTTTCATCTGCAAATGATTTGAAGCCAACGAGGCGTATCTTTTTTAAAAATTCCATTGAATCAAGTCACTAAGAATGAGAAATCGTTTCCGGCATACACCGTGAAATGGCTCGCAAACGGGGCTGGATTTACAATCCTTACCATTCTGGAACGCAGATGGAAAGAAATCGCGAGCAAAGCCTGCAGTCCATTCTAAAAAGAAAACCATACCTGCAAATTTTTTCCACTGCAAATCCAGGCCGTTTCCGGCTGGAAAATACCGAGTACGGCCAGATAATTCTAGATGAGCGTGGCCGTGCATTGAGTTCAAGTCGCCCACGCGAAGAAGCAAAACGACTTGTTCCTGCTGACGTGTCGCGATGGACGGGTCGTGAAATAATCTTGATTCAGGGTATTGGAAATCTAGAACTTTTAAGCCAGGTTAGCAGCGCACTTAAGCCAGATCAGATCTGCATCGCAGTCGATCATAGATTTGACCTGGCAAGTGCACTGATTGCAGGGCCGCTCCTGGAATTTCTAGATCGTCCGGGCTCGCATTTGTTTGCCGGGTCGGGAATGCTCGAGTATTTGCGGGTGTATCTAGAATCAATTCCGGCGGAGCGATTTCGCGGTGTCCGGCGCGCGATGCATGCACCATCAGTCAGGCTAGAACCATGGTTCTACCAGGAAATCGAAAAACAAACGCGCAACATCCTGCGAGCAAAGATGTCAGATCTGCTGACGCGATTTGAGTTTGAGAAGACCTGGTTAAAGCATATTTTGATTAACTCAAGGCATCTGAGTCCCGTGGCTGAAGTAAATGAGCGCGAAGGAATCCTCGCCTGGAAAGATTCTCTGCGCGGCCAACCAGGAATGCTTGTGGCTGCAGGACCTTCGCTGCGTAGAAGTAAACATTTGCTCGAGGCAGCGCATAACAAGGCGTTTGTTCTGGCATGCGACACATCTGTGAAAGCCATGCTTGGTCTTGGAATTCGCCCGCATGCGCTCTGCACGCTCGATGCACAGAAGCATACTCTCTTTCATTTCCTTGGAGCTGATTTAAAGGATACTATCCTCTTTGCTGACGTGGTTGCAAATCCTCTGGTTTTCAGAAATACAACGCCAGGAGGGGTTGTATTTTCAACGACTGCCAAATATAACACGCATCATGACGGGACATTTGGCCGCGAAGCCACACCCGGGACTGAATACGCAGAAGACCTGCACGGGCCGATTGGCGACTTGCAATCAGGTGGATCTGTTGCTACTACGGGCTTTGAATTGCTCCGATTCCTGGGCTGCGATCCAATCCTTTTGATTGGTCTGGATATGGCTTATACTGGCGGGGAGATTCATTCCACAGGAACCCATCACAATGAAAAGTGGCTTACTCTTCTAAAACGCACCACGTCGCTTGAAAGTATCAATCAGGCAGTATTTCGCAAACGCGAAATCAGGCGTGTCCCGGCTGTAGAAGGCGGCCTGACGAGCTCTGATTATGTCCTGGACCTATACCGCAGCTGGTTTGAAGATTCAATTCCAAAAAGTGGCGTGCGAGTGATCCACTTGAATCCAGAAGGTGCCGTGGTTGAAAACGCAGAACGTCTAACCGACCCGCTTCAATACCTGCATTCACTTCCGGACTTAGAAAAAACCTATCCTGGAGCTTCCCCTCTCCAGACGTATGTACATCCCGGGAATTTAACGTTATACGGCGATCTGCTCAGGCTTGCAGACTCCCCTTCAGAGTTCTTCTTAAAGTATCCGTTCACGCGTGTGCTTCTCCGCAGATCTGAAGTCTACCAGGCACGTAACAGGGAAAAGCTGGGCCACGAGCGCAGCGAGAAATTGCGCATAAAAGCTGAGGCAGACGCCATCAGCTTCTTAAAGCGAGCCTTGAAGCCGTATTTCAGGCCAGAACGTTGACTTTGATATTTGTCAGAGCAGATTGAGGCGTTGTATCTGCCCCTGAGTTTCTGTGGTCTGTGTCAGACTGGCGATTGGAATCCAGCTCAGTCATGAGATGCGTTGGAGGGGGCATATTTTCGCGAGTAAATGCGCTGCGCGAAACCTGGTGGCTGGCTGTATTGTTGGACCAGGAAGCATTAATTTCTCTTAGCATAAAACCTCACCCAGACTCAGTAAGCGCAGCGACCCGAGTTGCTTCAAGTTAAAAATTCCGACATTCAGGCAATTTTAAGCGCATAACGGGGTTTTGGGAAGGAACACTACTACAGAGAGCACAAAGGACATCGAAGGTTAAACCACAGATGCACGCCGATAGGGATGAGCAACGGCGCGTTTGTTTGGGATGGATTTAGCACCCGCAGATCAAAACCTCCCCTGCATCCGCCTTCATCTGCGGATCATTTCTCAGAGATTTCTGAGAGTCTGGGAGATCCAATCTGAGGCTGTGGTTGGCTTAGGATCGAGTTTCTTGAATGCTTCCATGATTTGCTGTTCACGGTAACCGAGTTGCACAAGGGCTTCGCGGGCCAGATCCTGATCCGATTCTCTGGCAGTAGCCTTCTGATTTCCGGAAAGTAATTTTTTAAAGCGATCTTTCTTCCCCGTAATTTCAAAAACCATTCTACGCGCTGTTTTGTCGCCGACACGCGGAATCTGTTTAAGCGCGTCTACGTTTCCTGATTCACATAGTTGAAGGAGCGTCGCACCGTCGTAATGACTCATTACAGAAAGTACAAGGGATGGTCCCATTCCCTGGAGCTGAATCAATGCGCGGAACACTTCCCGCTGCTCTGGTTGAATGAATCCATAGAGTCTTTGATCTTCCTGCGAAAAATGATGATGAATGTACAGTCTAACCTCTGTGCCTGCCTTCTGCCGCTCAATCAGGTCAAATACGTTAAGCGGCACAAGTACTTCGTATTCAAGGCCTCCCGCAAGAATAAATACAGAGGAAGCACCGAGCCTTGCAACCGTTCCCTGGATTCCAGAGATCATTTCACTGCACTCCGAATTCTTTCCTGAACCAGGCTGCGCTTTGCCGCAAATATTCCAGCAATGGCTCCTGCAAGCGCGTCGGCTGTATCATCTGGTCGAATAACGTCTGAAATTCCAAGGAGTTTCTGAACCATTGTATGAACTGCATTCTTCTTTGCCTGCCCGTTGCCGGTTACAGCTTTCTTGATGGTTCCAGGGCCCAATGAGATTAGCTCAAGCCCACTTTCACCTATTGCAGCCAATATTACGCCGCGAGCTTCATACACTCCACCGGCGGTTTTGGCGTTCTTATTTACAAATAGAGTTTCAACTACAACAGCCGCCGGTTTGTGCTCGCGAATCAAAGCGCGGCAACCTTCATGAATCTTGAATAATCTGCGTTCCGGTTTTTCTGTTGCAGAGGTTGTAAGCGCACCAAAGGTAATAGCACGAAGCGGTGGGTCTTCAACAATTCCCCAACCCGTGATGGCATAGCCAGGATCAAAGGCCAGGACACGCATCAGACCAGGTTACTTGAAACCAGCTGGACGTCGTCATGATCTTCCAGGGCATCCAGGAATTTCTGAATCTTATCGAGCGACTCGCCCTCGTCCATTTTCATTTCTGTTCCGGCCAGGGGGATAAATTTGATTCCAGATTCAAGGGCCTGCGCGCCTTTCTCTTGAAGTTTTTCCTGTAAATGCGCATAGTCCTCGGGTTTAGAGCGCAATTCAAAGTATTCATCCTGGGCAATGAAATCATCAGCCCCGGCGTCAAGAGCAAACTCCATCCACTCATCTTCCTTCTGCCCATTGCGCTCAAGGATGATTACACCTCTGCGTTCAAAATTTCGGGAAACCGCACCCTCTGCAGCGAGGTTCGCACCGTACTTATTGAGCATGCTTTTGATCTCTGGTGTGGTCCTGGATTTCTTGTCCGTCAGTGCTTCCACAAGAATTCCAACGCCGCCTGGAGCAAAGATTTCATAGAGAACTTCTTCATACACGATGCCTTCCAGTTCCCCGGCACCTTTCTTGATTACGCGTTCAATATTCTCGCGCGGCATATTTGCAGCCTTGGCCTTGGAAACTGCAATGCGCAGTCTCGCGTTTGCTGCAGGATCAGAACCACCCAGCCTTGCTGCTACCATGAGTTCTTTAGAAACCTTTGTAAATGCAGCACCGCGCTTCTTATCTGCGCCTTCTTTTCTGTGCTTGATATTGGCCCATCTAGAATGTCCGGACATGACTTCCTCTGAATCGTTAGTTTGCTGCTGGAATGCTATTCCTGTGAAATAAATTCATCCAGCCCGAGTCGCGCAAGAATTTCTGCGCCCGCGCCCCTGCGTTCTACAGTTATTTCTCCTTCCACACAATTGAGAATGGTAGAACCTGTATTCTCGCGTACTCCTCCGTCCACGACTGCATGCACGCGTTTCCCGTAGGTCGAATCCAAAGCTTCAGGATCAATAAAGAAATCTTCATATGGAACACTCGTTGAAAGTAGAGGGATTTCCATGAGCGTAACGATTTCCTGGATTAGCACATGATCCACGATACGAATTCCGACTTCTTTGCGCTTACCAGTCGCACGCCGGTCCATGTTCCGATTGGCTTTGAAGACGAATGTAAATGGTCCGGGAGTAGCTGCCTTCATGAAACGAAAGACAGGGTTTGAAATTCCCTGCGCATACTTGCTAGCCATTGCAAGGTCGGAACAGAGCAAGCTAAGGGGTTTATTTTCTGGCAGATTCTTTAGATTGTAGATTTGCTCTATGGCCCGCGGAGAATCCGAAGCACATGCGAAAGCGTAGACAGTATCTGTAGGCAAAATCAGAACTTTACCTTGTGTCAATGCTTCGACAATCCAGGAAACAATCCGCTTCTCAGGATTTACAGGATGGACGGACCAGATCAACCCAGGCCCCGAAAAACTTGTAACATGTGCAACCGGTCTAATTCGCCCAGGTGGGCAAAAACATCCAGCAATTCTTCTTCATCGCTTGTGAAACGCCTGAATTCAAACGATGCAACTGCCTCTGACTCTGGTGACTTTAGCCTGGCTGCTGTCAAAGCGTCGAGTCTTGCAATCCATCCTGAATCCGGTTTTTGCATTTCGCGCCTGAGAAGGGTGAGAAACTCAGGAATCGTGAAGAGCAGATTAAAGAATCGCGTATCTGCCATGAGTCTCGCATATTCCGAAAAACGCGCGCAATAGTTAGAATACACAAGTTCAGTATCGCGCTCCTTATTTGGGCAATCATAGGTCTGACAGATGGACGCGCCGTAGAATGAAAAATTCTGAGATTGCGGATTTCCGGTAATGGAAGGATGAACCATACAACCGGCCGTAGTTCGCCCCCTGGGAATTCCAAAGAATGGACATACATACGTTTCTGGATTAAAGCGAGGTAGTTTTGATTCAACTGCTTCCCGTGACTGTCTGTAGCCAGCTATGCTTCCGGCTTCAGTCAGGTTTACCTTTGCAAACTCAGCCGTGCGATCTTTGATCAATTGAGTTCGATCGTCAGGCAATAGAGTCAGATTAAAAATTCCACAGCAAGCGCCGCAGGAAACGCCGCCACGCTGACATGCACTTTCCTGCGATTTCATGTGAATTCTAGATCATATTTGAGACGCGCCGTTTCTGCATCGTACTTTAGAAACGCGTCCAATGAAAAGAGAGCACGGCGCATGCTGCTAAAGCAGAGAACTCTTCCAGCACTTGCATCGAGGTCGGCCAGGTCCGCTACATTTTCATGCGGAAGTATCCTGAAGTTCTCCCCTCTGGCCACACCCTGAAGCACACGAGCCGGAGCCCCGTCAGGTGGCGCGTACAATAGAAGAATGCGCCTGAGGAAATTCAGATCTGCAAGCAAGTTCTCAAACAAGTACTGAAAGGTTATCACATACGATGAGGCATCTTCCGGTCCTATTTCACCGGCGCGAAACCCGTTCCTCCAGCCAAGGAGCTTCTCAATGTTCTCGCGATGCATGGTCAGACTTTCTGGCAACCCTGGAACCGGTGGCTCCATCTTCAAAGCCTTCATGTTGGACAAACAAGCGTAAATTTTCTCCACCCAGGCATCGAGGCCCTGGCCATTTTCAGGAACTTCCGCACGGAAGCCCTGGCTTGCAGCCCCACCAAACACAATGCTGCCTGTGATGTAGATTGTGCTCTCATAGGTTTCGATTAGAGAATTGAGCATTTCCATGTTGGTGCGATCAGACGCCGGTCCATTTTGCAAGTCCTGAAAGCGCGAATACTCGCTTGCAATTGGTGCCGGATATTCTTCTAGAATTCGTCTGACGTTTAGAATGTTAACCGAGCTGTGGAACGTGCGACGCTCTGCGTTGCGATAAATCCTGGCCATTGGATTTCCATGCAGCACATAATTGGCCCACGTCAGATCTGCCGGAGGGTAGCTTCTTCTTGCCGTTTGCCTTGCATCAAAGAGCGATTCACCGATTGATTTTTCTTCAAAAATAGACCTGTAAAAATTCACGGCAAAGTCAAGCGTATGCCTGCTGTCTTTGATTTCCCAGTTTGTTCCAATGAAGTTTGAAATTCCCGCGCGAAGAAACGCTGATGCTACGTCTACAGAGTCGTTTACTTCTGCATTTTGAACCGAGCAACCATTTGCAAAGAGGAGATCCGGAGAGAATCCGGCCTTTTCAATCTCCCTTGTCCGAAGCACTCGCTCTTCTGAAAGTAACCAGCCGCTCTCCCTTGGATCCCGAGAAGATCTGATATGCCCGGCATAGTGGATCACGTCACGACCTTTCATAGCATCCAAAAGCGAAAGCTTGGTGATCGATTTACCTGAGAGGAACTGAATGTCGAGTTTGTCAGGCCCTACCTGTCCGCTCAACGCGTCAAATAGCCCCTCGCCTTCCTTGCGTGCCCAGGAAAGATCTTCTGTAGGATCACATACGATTAATACTCTGAGGTTTTCCCGTTCCACGTGCTGTGTTTCACGCCAGTGTCCTGAAATATTCTTGCCTATGTAGAACTTGTCTGACAGAAAACAACTGCCATCGTGCAAAAGATCCCATGGAATGCGTCTGAGCTTTGCATCCACATGTAAGAATAAGAAGCCACGCTCAGCTCGAAGTAAATCCTGCACCGGTTCCGGGAAAAATTGCAAAAAAAACGATTCACCCAGGCGGCGGATGCTCACTGTTAAATCAAAGATTCCGTTTGCGTCTTCATCCTGCATTCCGGCTGCAATACGATTGAGTCGATCGATCTCACCCAGGTATTCCTGGATCAAGTCGTCATCTACAACGGCCTGCAAATGACTTTCGCGCGAAGGCGTACGGCCGCGCATAACGTTAAATACATTTGTTTTATCTACACGATCGATTAGAATATTCAGAAATTCCATACTAGCCAATGGCCTGCTTCATTTCTCTAACTGCTTCTGCCAATCCTACTAACACGGCCCTGCATACTATAGAATGGCCGATTGAAAACTCAACCAGATTTGAATCGGCAGCAAACGGAGTAACATTTGCAACTGTAAGGCCATGTCCAGCATTCATCTGAATGCCAAGGCTCCGACCCAGGGCAGAGGCGTGTAGAATGCGTTCCTGTTCGATCTGAATCTTAGCGCCCTTTGCATCGGCATATGTTCCTGTGTGCAATTCAATCACTCTTATGCCCAGTTCATGGGCTTGCTCGATGGCTTGCGTATCAGGTTCCAGAAATAGACAACAATTGACTCCTGCATCTTTGAGCGATAAAACTGCAGACTTTAGAAAATCCTTAACGCTTGCTGCGTTCATATTGAGCCCACCTTCTGTGGTGAGTTCCTCTTTAGTCTCTGGCACAAACGTCACAGCATGGGGCTTTAGTCTGAGACATAACTCCAGATTTGCCTGAGAGCAGGCAATCTCGAGGGTTAAAGGTAGATTGAATGCACGGATCAGTTCTACGTCTGTTAGCTGAATATGGCGACGGTCTGCGCGTAAATGAAGGGTAATCCCCTCCGCTCCGGCTTGTTCTGCAATGCGCGCTGCCTCAAGCAGGTCCGGATAGGTTGTATGCCGCAATTGTCTGAGAGTGGCAATATGATCGAGGTTTACGGATAATCGGTGCATGAGTCATGCCAGGCCCTGACGTCTGGACAACCAATCAAAATCCATGCAATTCAGGCGACAGGCTCGCTGGACTCCTTGCTTCCTACTATCCTGGGGCAATATCTGCCTCAACATGGAGCAGAAGAGTTTTACTATAGAAGGAAAGGTCCAGGGCGTTGGCTTTCGCCAGTTCGTCCTCAGGGAAGCTCGAGCCATCGGTGTGACAGGCTTTGTTCGAAACCTGCCCGACGGATCTGTGGAGTGTGTCGCCCGTGGCTCCACAGAACAGCTCCAGACCCTTGAGGCTCAGCTAAGGCAGGGGCCTCCCTGGTCGCAGGTATCGTTTGTTTCAAGCTGCCCGGATAGCCGGAATCTGGGCCCTGGATTTCGAATCACCTGACGTAAAAGACCTTATCGAATCATGCTGGCTGGCCGACGCTTTAAGAGCATGAGCAAAATTAAAACGATCACTTCACTTGAGTCAGTACTCCACGCCTGGGATATGTATGCGGCTGGTGACTTTGAAGGAATTCTAAGCCATAACGAATATCTTGAGTCCACTAACACGGATCTGCGCGATCTCAGGCTCCTGGCTGAACTCGAAGTGGACGGTCGAGCGGGTGAACCATCGGGGGATCTGTTCCCGGCTCTAGTGCGTGGAATGACAGACTACTATCGTGGTGACTTAAAGAAAGCTGCTGCTGCCCTGGGCTCATGGCTCGTTGAAAAAGAATATCATACAAAGCTGATCCTTGACCGTTTCCTTGAATGCGCACGCGCAACCGGCGGGTACGATCTGGCCTATCTGGTTCTAAAGAAATTCGTTAAGTTTCCGGCGTTCAAGGATCGCCTGGCAGAAGTTATTATTGCGACCGCTCATCATGCAGAAATGCATCGCGAGGCCCTGACTCATTACAAGGAATATCATGCACTCGTCAAAGATGATGTTGTAATCCAGAAAGTTGCACTGTCTATGATCAAGCTCGGAATGTTTCGGGAAGCTGAGAGAATTCTGATAGCTCTGTTTGAAAAGCTGTCAGGCCACAAATACAGCAACAGCGAAGAGCGATTCGAAGAAATCCGCAGCAAATACAACGAAACAATCAAGGTGCTTGAGAAAAAGAAAAATGGCAGTTCAGAAGACGTTATGGAGCTGGGCATGGCCTATCTATTCTCCGGCCGCTATGACGAGGCTCTGCGTCTTTTCAAGACACTGAAGCGCGCTGCCTGACCACTGGCATACTGAATTCCACGTAAGCATTGCTACGCGAAGGGCTAATCGTCGTGCGTAGTTATTTGGCTGTAGAAGCTCCAGCATTTTCAGGCTAATCGACGTTGCCTTGTGCGGGCAAACACTTACTTTTTGAACTTTTTCCACCGGACGGAGGCGGATTGCCTAAAAAATGGTGGCATTGTGCTATCCAACGGGATTTTCCTGTCGTCAATAGGAACAGACATGAACGCTACGAATCGAGAATCAAAAGACGCAGCCAAATGTCAGGAGTTACTGAAATGAAAACGAAACTAGTTATGCTGCTCATGGTCGGATTGGTCAGTTGCAGTGGAGGCAAGAAGAAAGGGATGCTACTGTTCCCACTCAGCCTGGGCGATGCAAGCACCACAAGCGAAACAGCAACGGCCGGCGCAGCAACTGTAACTGACACTTCGCAGGCAACATCAACCGGCACTGTGGATTCTACTTTAGCAAACGTGGCTGTAGGTGAAACAGATGCTGAAGCGATTGTAAACCCACCCTCTTCCTCTCCGGCTACCACTACGGCACCCGAGACGACAGGTCCTGCTGAAAGCGCACCAGCTGCTACTCCGGCAGAATCATCACCGTCCGGAAGCGTTACACCAGCCCCGACGGCTACGACCCCTACTCCGGCAGCGACTCCAGCAGTAACCGTGGACACCTGGCCGGGTGAGACAGCGGACGAAGCAGAAACAACTGACGACCCATACCTGCCAGTGAGCGAAATCTGCGAGGGATCTCCTACGTTCCAGGCAGTAACAAAATCCAATGGCAAAAGCGATGAGAAAGGCAAGGGCGAAGACAAGGATGATGATAAAGGCAATTCGTCTGATAAGGGCAAGTCTGCTGAGAACAAGAAGTCCGTATCGCTCGGCGATTTTGATCTTTCGATGGATGCTGCAAATTGCCAGACAGGTAGATTCCGCATCGCGCTGGACTTCAACATAATTGGAACCCTGCCATCTCATACCACAGCATTTCAGGTTCTAATCCTGGATCTGAACGGAAAGACAATCGGCAAAGTAAATATCCAGGCTAAAGACCAGGGAATTGTGAAAGCCAGAGGAAAAATCACTTTGAGCGAAGTGGGTCAGACAATACTGTTCCGCTGGGACGGAGCTTCTGAGAAACGCGAAGACTCAGTGTCATCCGTAGCAGAGAACATTGAAATCACGGGCATCACGCTCTACGCAAAACGTTCGCAGAAAGCGAGTCACCTTGCAGCAATGATTTCAACGGCTGGCGGTAAGACAAAGCTTGTGGCTGCTTCCCTTGGTGGAACGGCTGTGTTCATCCTGGGTGTGTATGCGCTTATCGAAAATCGCAAGCGTAATTCTCTGAGCTGATCTAGCTTCTGTATCTCATGTATCTCTGAAAGGGCGGTCGTAAGACCGCCTTCTTTTTGCAGTCGTCACAGTGCCTTTAGTTCCAGGATTTTGCGCGCTTCTTCGACTGTTGCTGGTTCCCGGCCAGTATCACGCGCCATTCGCACCGCTTTTTCTACTAGATCACCATTGGACTTTGCCATGACACCTGGAGATACATAGAAGTTATCCTCAAGGCCAACACGGATATTTCCCCCGAGCGAAAGCGAAGCTGCAATCAGAAGCCATTGAACATGACTGATTCCAATCACTTCCCAATCAGACCCCTCCGGAATTTGTTCAACCATATTGGCCAGGTTTTTTGCTGTGGCCGGAATTCCTCCAAGGACACCGAGGATAAATGAAAATTGCAGTTTCCCTTTGATCAGTCCCTGATCGATGAATGGTCTGATGTTCCAGCAATGGCCTGTATCAAAGCATTCCATCTCCGGCTTCACACCGGATTCCATCATATGTTTCAGAAAAAACTCAATGGTCTGAAATGAGTTCTCAAAAACCCAGTTAAATACAAATGCTTTCTTTTCCTTGTTATACTTAGCATAATTCATGGAACCCATGTTCAAAGCACCTATTTCCGGCTTCAGGTCCGTTATGTGACGAATGCGCTCCTCCCTCGGAATTTCCACAGCACCGGTTGAAAAATTGATAATTACGGGGGATCTTTTCCTGACTTCCGTCATGATTTCCCTGTAGACTTCTACGCGATGACTGGGCGCTCCGTCGTCTTCTCTGGCGTGAATATGAACGACCGATGCGCCGGCTTCGTAAGCCCGTTTGGCCTCTTCCCCAATTTCTGCAGGCGTATACGGAATAGCCGGGCATTGTTTTCTTGTCGCGGCTACACCCGTCAGAGCGCAGGTGACCACAACTTTATCGCTTAGAATTGCTTCTGGTTCTCTCATTTTCTACATTTTCCTGACATTTTTTTGGAGGGGCCTGGCCCCAGTTTTAGATTGACTCTAAAAAAAACTATCCCCTTTCTGTTGTGAAGCCCAATCGGGCAAAGGAAAGCCATGAAAACGATGATTCAAATCGCGGGGATCAAGAGCCCCAAAGAAATATTCCGCAACTTAAGCTATGATGAAATTTTTGAACACGAGCAACGCCGTGCAGAAACCACTGTAACCAGCCAGGGCGCTATGACGATCGACACCGGAGAATTTACGGGCAGATCACCCAAGGACAAATACATTGTTCGCGAACCATCCTGCGAGAAGAACGTGGATTGGGGCAAAGTAAACCAGCCCGTCTCGGAAGAAATCTTCAATGAATTGTTCGAGAAAGTAGTCGGTCACCTGGATGGGAAATCCCTCTACGTATTTGATGGATTTGCTGGAGCCAGAAAAACTACTCAACTCAAACTGCGCGTAGTATCAGAAAGAGCATGGCAACATCATTTCTGCACAAACATGTTCATTCGTCCAACTGCACAGGACCTGGAAGCGTTTGCCCCTGATTTTACAATCTACAACGCATCCGGTTTTGCAAATGCTGATTTCAAAAAACACGGACTGAACTCTGAAGTTTTTGTAATGTTCCATCTCGCAAAGCGCACCGCCATCATTGGCGGAACAGAATACGGCGGAGAAATGAAAAAGGGAATCTTCTCTGTAATGAATTATTACAAGCCATTGCAAGGAATTCTTACAATGCATTGCTCGGCTAACGTTGGAAAAGAGCGCGGCGATAGCGCCCTCTTCTTTGGACTATCTGGAACCGGTAAAACTACCCTTTCTACGGATCCAAAGCGTCCGCTCATTGGCGATGACGAACACGGCTGGGATGATGAAGGAATCTGGAACCTGGAAGGCGGTTGCTATGCAAAAGTGATCAACCTCAATCCAGACGACGAACCGGACATCTACGGGGCTATCAAACGCGATGCCCTGCTTGAAAACGTTGTCCTATTGGACCAGAATCGCGTGGATTACTCTTCTGCAAAGAAGACTGAAAACACTCGTGTAAGCTACCCAATCTTCCATATTAAGAACCGCGTTGAGTCACTGATGGGACCGCATCCAGAAAACATCATTTTCCTCACATGCGATGCGTTCGGTGTGCTTCCCCCAGTAGCTCGCCTCACAGCCGAACAGGCAATGTACCACTTCCTATCCGGCTACACAGCGAAGGTTGCCGGGACAGAGCGCGGTGTAACAGAACCTTCTGCAACTTTCTCAGCTTGCTTTGGTGCTGCCTTCATGGTGCTGCATCCAACAAAATATGCAAGCCTCCTTGGCGAGAAAATGAAGAAGCATAACGTTAAAGCATGGCTGATCAACACAGGTTGGTCCGGTGGTCCGCATGGCGTTGGAAGTCGTATGAAAATCAAGCTGACTCGTTCTATCATCGATGGAATCTTTAATAGCAGCCTGGATCACGATGATTATACAAAAGACGATATCATGAATCTTGCGATTCCAAATCGTCTGGGTGACGTGGACAAGAAAGTTCTGCATCCATGGGAAACCTGGTCCGATCCTGCTGCATACGATGCGCAACGCAAAAAACTTGCCGGAATGTTTGTAGAGAACTTCAAGAAGTATCTCTCCGGTGGTTCTGAATTTGATTTCTCAGCACACGGCCCAAAAGCCTGAGTGAGACTTAATTCTGAAAGGAGGCCCGCCGCAAGCGGGCTTTTTTTTGTCTGGAGGGGAGAAAGCCGGAGACGGGCCATCCACAGAGATTTGAATGAACTTCTACTGGAATCATTTCAGTCCAATCAATCTTGGAATTGATCTAGCAGTCCTGATCACCCTGCCGCTGTTCCTTGGCTGGATGATTCGCAGATCAAAGAGCAGTGCGTCGAATCAGCAGCCATTGCGTATTCTCACAGGGTTGCTTCTCTATTCTATTGCGATCGTCTTAATTTCTGCTCTTCCAGGAATTTCAACATTTCTGCGCGCGCACATTCTCTGGACAATTGGTAGTGTACTCTTTCCGATTGCGATCGTAATTTATTCCGTTAGATTTAAGCGCTATGCGGTGTTACTTCTGATTCCGGGCGTCCTGGGAATCAAATACTACGCTGAGGTCTACGAACCGTACAATCTTGAAGTGAGTCGTTTTGAAACTTCAAGCCCGGCACTCAAAACGGAGATCCGGGTGGCCCATATTTCGGACCTTCAGACCGATGGGATTAAGCCAATGCACTCAGAAGCACGACATGCTCTCCTTGAGTTTGACCCCGATCTGATTGTTTTTACTGGCGATGTACTGAACCACAAGGATTTGATTCCCGAGGTTGAGGGCTGGCTTAAGAGTCTCAACGCCAGGCATGCATACTTTGTAACTGGAAACGTGGATGACCCGCTGAATCTCGCTACCTTCGAAGCGAACACCGGATTTGAAGTGATGGATGCGCACCAGGAGGAGATCAACATTCGCGGGCAGAGGCTTGGAATCATAGGCCTTGGATTGCCTGATTTCAGAAATGATAATCTCTTTGCATTCCTGCGTGGAAAGAGTTCGAGCCCTTACAATATCCTGCTCTCGCATTACCCTGATGCGATGTTCCTAAGAAAGCAGAGGAAGATCGACATACTTTTTGCCGGACACACGCACGGCGGGCAAATAGTGATTCCTGGTTTCGGACCAATTCAAACACTCAGTCATGTACCACGTCATATAGCCGCGGGAGGTGTCCATCAGGTCGATGATCTAACTGTTGTTGTTTCTCGCGGACTTGGAATGGAAGGTCATATTGCGCCGCGAGTAAGGATTTTTTGCAGACCCCAGCTCATTCTTATGACCCTCAAGCCTGAAACAAACCCGAAGCCACAGATACACGCAGATAAACACGGATAGCGCAGTGTCTTCATCTGCGCCCATCGGTATCCATCTGCGGTTAGTATTCTAAATCTATTTTGCTTTAAGGGGACTTTCTTTCTCTACGATTTCTTTCATGCCGGCCAAACCCTTTTCGAAGTATTGCCCCATGACTTTATCTGCGACCAGACCAAAATAGCGCATTGGAACATTGGCCCCAAAATCTGCGTCATAGCCCCAGGTTGCATTTCTACCACCTTCTCTGTCCTCAAAGCGAAAGAAAGCGACTGCCTTTCCCTTCTCCTTGAAATCCAGATCAAGCGTGACATACTCAGGGGAGCGAGCATCAATGATCGTCATTGTACCCTGGCCTGTCTTTTCTCCGTTCCAGCTCATGGATGCACCAATTCCGACTCGCTTATCACCCCAGGAGATTTTTGCCTGAGGATCAGCCGCCATAAATGGCGAATAACGTTGATACTGTTCAAGGTCATTCACCATTCTGAAAATCGCTTCCGGTGATGCCTGGATCAATACACTGCGCTCCACATGAATCTTTGATGGCAGGAACAGGCCTGCAATCAGCAGAGCCGAAAGCAAAGCCCCGATCCCAATACCTATTTTTTTCAAAATACGCATATCTTTACCAATTCACGATCACCCGATGCTTGCTTTCATAGCAAGCACGGACTTGAAGTGGCTACGATGCGCATACGCGAGAAATATCGAACCCAGCAACAGAAAGACTCCAGCCTGGATGCTCTCCGGTGCAAGAAACGCATGGTACAAAACAATGTTAAGTGTAATCGGCGCCATCACAACAGTGGCAAGGGAACAAATCTCCCGGAAAGGAACGCAAGGCCGCATACAAGCTCCGTTCCTTTGATGAACGGCATCAAGTACATCACAGCATCGACACCGGCCATAAAGATCCTGGTTCCCCCAGTCAGTTCCGGCGTTGGAAATAATTTACCAAAGTAGGCCACGGATCCAAACAGAAGCAACGCTCCCATAAGCGATCGAACCACAATCACTGCAATTTTCATTTTAAACTCCTCTCGTAATAATTGAGAACATCTGCGTTACGGATACCTTTCTCTTTGCAGTTCCAGATCCAATTTGTTCCGTAACTACTCATTGGATTCTCTTACGCTGCATGCCGGACTTCTGCTGACGTAACCTGACTTTCACGCAGCCTGAATAAGGCAAGCAGTGACGCAGCAAATGCAAAACCAGATCCAATCATAAATGCAAACTGATAACCGCCATTCAGCGCTGCCTTCTGGGATATTCCCGCCTGAAGCAAATGATCTGTGCGGAATGCTGCAAGGCTGGCGAGCACAGCAAGACCCACTGCTCCACCCATCATGAAGGCAGTATTTACGACTCCGGAGGCCAGTCCCGATTCACTCTGATCAACATCACTCATCGCAGCAAGAAGCACTGGATTAAATGCCAGGCCAATTCCAAATCCAAGAATCGTCATTCCAGGAATCACATCTAACCAGAAGTTTCCGTCTACCGGAGCACGCGCAAAACAGGCCAGCCCAATTGCGACAAGGAGCATTCCTAGCGCCAGCGGACCACGAATTCCAAATCGCATTACAATTCTTGCAGAAAGGCCAAGCGAAAAGGCACCCATGATCAAATTAGCCGGCAAGAAGGCCAGACCAACTTGCATAGGCCCGTAACCCAGAACTACCTGCAGGTAGAGCGCAGAAATAAAGAACCAGGTAAACATGGCCGCAGCCCAGAGCACTCCAATCATGTTCGACGTGGCAACGTTGCGCAGTTTGAACAATCTCAGTGGAACGAGTGGCGAATGGACGCGCGATTCAATCCAGAGGAATGCTATAAATAGAATCCAGGCAGCCATGAGAATGAAGAGAGTTCTAGCCGATGTCCAGCCGAATTCATTTCCACCCACAATGGCGTACACAGCGAGCATGAGTGATCCGGTAATCGTGGCAGCTCCACCCAGATCAAGGCGCGCATGCGTTCCATCGTCCCGGCCCCCAGGCAGGAGGAAGAAGCACAGGATAAATACAAGAACTCCCAGCGGCAGGTTCACAAGAAAAACCCAGTGCCAGCTCAGCGCGCCCGTTAGCAGGCCACCGAGTAGAACTCCAATACTTCCGCCTCCAGCCATTACGAATCCGAAAAATCCCATTGCCTTTGCCCGATCACCTGGCTCCGTGAAGAGACTCATGATGAGCGAGAGCGCCACTGCAGAAACTACAGCACCACCGAGACCTTGAACGGCGCGCGCAATTACAAGTATATCCTGCGAGTTGGCTATGCCACAGAAGAGCGATGCAACGGTGAACGATCCAATTCCGATCAAGAACAGTTTTCTATGACCAAACAAATCCCCGAGTCTTCCACCCAGGAGCATAAAGCCACCAAAGGTCAACATGTATGCGTTTACGACCCAGACCAGTGAGGTTTCAGTAAAACCAAGATCTTGCCGTATCGATGGGAGTGCGACGTTAACAATTGTATTGTCAAGAACGATCATCAAATCTCCCAGACACAACACTATAAGCGCAAGCCAGCGCTTTCGATTCTTACTACTTTCAATCATTCGAACAAATTTCCTAAATTATTTTGTATCTGTAAGAAGAATGCCGAAGTCCCCTTCGGCGTTCCTGTTTCAAATTTAATTGAGATATGCTGCAAGTCGATCGATGGATTCGTTCCATCCGATCACTGTCATATCGCTCATCTCGCCTGCTGGCAGACCTTCGTGGACGATGGTGAGTTTAGTTTTCCCGCCCACATCCTCAAACGTGAGAGTAATCTTCATTTCCAGCGGAATAGTTGCGGGCATGCCGTACGCTTCAGCAGAAACGACATTTCCATCTCCATCCGAGAAAGAATCAACATAGACGAGGCGCTCGTTGAGGACAATTTCACGATACACACCGGTGCTATACATTTTCTGTCCTTCTGGTGTCTCCATACAGAAGAGGTACTTGCCACCGACTTTCAGATCGATCTTGCAAGCAGGTGAAGTGTAACCAGTGGGTCCCCACCAGCGCATGCGTTCCTCCGGAACGGTCCAGGCTCGCCACACAACTTCCCTCGGTGCATCAAGGAGACGCTCGATCACTACGCCTTTTGCTTTTGTATCCATATTTATGCTGGTTATTCCTTAAAATTTTTGCTTAATCGCCAGACGGTCTCTCTTTGTCCTTCAGGTTGCGCAGGTATTCGTCCAAACGATCCAGCCTCTCTTCCCAGAAACGACGATACTCGTCGATCCAGCTGGATGCTTCCTTCAAGGGAGCAGCCTTTAGTTTACACGGTCTCCACTGCGCTTCCCGGCTGCGCACTATGAGACCGGCCCGTTCAAGCACCTTCAAATGCTTGGAAATGGCGGGCAGACTCATGGCAAAGGGCTTAGCGATCTCGTTTACGGTGGCTTCGCCCCGCGATAGATTTGCAAGGATGGCCCGCCGTGTGGGGTCCGCCAGGGCTGCAAACGTTACGCTCAGGTGGTCAGTTGCTGCATGTTGAACCATATGGTTAATTAACCAATTGGTAAACTACAGGACGACTGAATTCTGTCAAATCAAAAAGGAGCCTGGCCCAGCCTGCAACCAGGGGCATGAAACGCCCGAAGGCAAAATACTTTACCCGGCGCAGCCGATTGATGCCATAGCGCCATGAAACGCCGATTAGCCCTATTGACCTTGTCTCTCCTGGTTTTCTCAACGCTGAGTGTCTTTGCCGCAGATCATCCGGCCAAAAAGATCCAAATTAAGTACAAAGAGAGCATTAGCGTTCCTCCAGGCGGATCGGCGGCCCTCACAATTTCGCTGACGGTCCCAAAGGGGTACCACATCTACCTGAAACACGCTGCACCCGATGCAAATGCAATCCTCACGGAAATATCCATTCCACCCGAATCAGGCTTCGAGTTACAGGAAGTTAGGCGACCAGTTGGAACACTCGAATCAGACGAAATGGTTCTACGTAACTCCGGTGAATTCAGCGTCCTAGTAATGGACAGACTCATGCACAAAACAGAATTTCACAGGGTACCGTTGAAAATTCGGCTTCAGATATGCCAGGATGATCCTGCAGTTTGCTTTCTTCCGACAACAATTGAGAAGACGCTTACCGTTAGGCGCGCAGGAATACCGTTTGCAAGCCGTGCATCCACAAGCGAAAAAGTAAAATGGGTTACCACCTATGATCAGGCAATTGCGCAAGCCAAAACCAGAAAGCTGAACATCTTCGCGCTTATCAGTAACCCTGCCACATGTGGCGCCTGCGTCGCGCTGGATTCAAATGTTCTATCACGGGATGACGTCGCAGAATTCCTAAACAAGAAATTTGTGCCGCTTAATGTACCGCGCGGCGACTACGGAAAATTTGTTTCTGGCAGCTTTGGGATTCCAACCTACTTTGCAGTTTCGCCCGATGGAAAGAAACTCAAGACATTCGTAGGTGCACCTGGAAGCGAATCGTTCCTTTCTGGACTGAAGCCATACGCAGGAACCGAAGCCGAGAACATCACTCCACCCACAATTCAGCCCGCCGCACAGAACAAGATTGAACTAAACAATGGAAGTCAGAAATGCTTCATTGAACTCAAGAAAAGCTACGCCTACCAGGCGTCACAGAAGGGTGAGTTTCAAAACAATGGAAATGTTAGAATCGTAAACAATTCATCCGCGCCCGGAACCTATACGTATTTGCATATTGGACGCACTGCAGAAATTGAAGCAAGCTACAACGCAAGGTTAAGCAATGGGAGATTGGTTGTTGAGAGATACCTGGCAAAGGATAACCTTGAGCTTGCCTGTGCAGACGGCGGCATTACCGGGAAAATCCCTTCTGCTGAAGTGGAAGTAAACATACTGGTAGGTAAATAGTCCGGGAATAGGTCCCGATTCAAGCGGATAAAGCGAGGCAGGATCCTTGTCCTGCCTCGTGCGATTGTCAGAAACCGACGCCAATCTCCATTTTCATTACTATATATTTCCCTGACTGAACATATCGATGCCAACGGTAAACATTGCCCAGACTCAAAGAGGACAACAATGCCGCCTGGACTCCACTGTAGTAGGTAAGCACGCTGTTCATTGCAGTGTATTCGGTTATGTTACGGACAAACTTGCGGTCTGTGAAGGCCAAATGGAACCCTACTACGTCTGTTAGCCCCAGTCGCACACCGAGTGTGGTTTCATGCCCCGAATGCTCCAGCTTCTGCGATACAGTATTCAGTCCACCAATAAACAGTCCGGCCGCTGAGGCAGTTCCTACTGATATGTACCCGAGCCCCACTCCCATTGTATTTTCAATGGAGGAGCCTTTCAGGACGAATCGCTCATAGTTTGCGTAGAGCTTTACATTCTTATTCACCGTGGCTTCAATCACCATCCCCGGAGCAGAACCGCTCAATACTCTTTCTCGCTGGCCAATTGTGAGTGTATCTGAGAAGAAATAACCTCGCGGCGAAATAAGCGCAAAGCCGGAGGAATTCGGTGACAATTCGTAATGGTAAAATTCTTTCACGGCGGAGACGCCTGGGCCGGCACTGAGCCATTCAGTAATCGGATGCGCGTATACGGCACCGTATTTTGTGCGAGTCTGATGCAGATGATATTCATAGTCAGAGAAATCCGCACCCACTAAATTCGAAGCAAGAATTGGCGATATGAAACTTGAACGGTAATTAGAACTTGGAATATTAAAACGCGAATAAGATAATCGCAGGGCATCTTTAAAACGGTACTCTGCTTCAACACCGAGCGGAACGGAGCCGCAGCCAGGCTTTGTAGACCTTTCCTCTGATCCGCCATCTTCTTTGCTTTTTGCAAAGTCAAGCTTGGGCTTGAAGCTCTTTGGGCATTTGTAACTGTCATCACCCGTAGGCAACAGAAGGCTGCCCGGGGATTCTAGCAATGCAGCGATGAGAGGTTGTGTGTGATAATCTTCCTGGGTGTCGGCGGGCTTGATCACGCCTGGTGCCGCCAATCCGCGGAGTAAGAATTTGTGTGTCGATTCAGCCATCAGAGGCGAAGCGAGCAAGGTAATCAATAGCAGTCTTTGAAGCACAATGTTCTCCATTTGGAAAAGAATTCGAAAGCCAGACCAGATCGTGTGGCTACTATTTGATATGCTTGTGGAGCCTTTTAATCCCAAAAAAATACCGGCACTCACAAAAAATTGCAAAAATAATGGCGACTAACGGGTTGCTATAACCTGCAACGGGTAGTCGCAGGATTCTCAGGCCACCAGTATTGAGGCTTTCTCAAAACGACATGCAACTCGGGCGAAACAACGAGTGAATATGACTTTACAGTCGACACCTGGACGTGAGCTCATGGGAACGTGCTCAAACGTGCGCCAGCCCGTATTTCTCACCCATTTGTGCTACTCGGGGCTTGTTTCTGGTTACTGAATGATTTGGTCTTTAAGCAAACCTGCCCCGGAATCATTACGGGAAAATTAAGCGATTTCTGCGGTGTGTTTGTAGCACCGTTCGTGTTCGCTGCCCCCTTTCGCCTATTGTTTCCGGACAGGCAGCGCCTGGCGCAGATCACGGGCATTGGCCTCGTGGCGCTCTTCATGATTCTGCTCAAGGCCTCACCAGAAACAAACAGCATCGTCAATCACTATGGTTCCTGGGGAATTGCGGATCCAGGCGATTTGATATCGCTCGTAATGATTGTTCCAGCTTTGATGTTAATGGACGTCCCAGTTCCACGATTCTACAAACCAGCGGGCGTTATACTCAGCATACTCGCCTGCTTTGCCACATCACCGGGTATGCGACAGGTTAGATTGGTCTCGATTCCTTCCATCGACGTTTCATTTAGCAGAAGCGAGGGGCTATTCTTCGTATGGTATCCAGACCGGAAATCAGAGCTTTACAAAATCAGAATATTTAGGGATGAACGCATAGTCAAAGAACTTGAAATCAAAAGAAATGCTCTGGAAGAGCGCGAAGATGAGCGAATTCAAAAAACCTATCTAGTCTACAGACCTAACTTTTTGCTTTCACCGGGCGAGTATTCGTATGAAGTTGAGGTTGTAGATATTCCACCGGCAGAACATCGCGTAGAATATCAAGCCGTATCGCGTCTGCATTATTTTCGGATCTTACCATGAGACTATTTGTACTTACACCTCTGCTGTTGTTGACGTGCACAACTTACTCCACCCGCGACCGATTCAACGATGCAGCGGATATAGCGGGGTTTTCCCTGGATACTTCGATAGGAGCACAGGCCTCTTTCTCTGGTGCGACGGTCGGCGTATATGCGGGAGGGGCAATGTTTGGCATTCACAATGGAGGAACAGATGCCCATCCCTTCGATATGACCTTACTCGGTGGGTTGGGGTGTAACACTCTTTTGCATATTGAGGATTTTGACCCGGAATTCGACAATGAGTACGCGTTGTTCAGAAACAAAACGCACTGTGCAGATCGCGCCGCAAGAATGCAAGCGTATGATTATGGACGCTTAAGGATCAGAGCCGGGGTTCTGCTGGGACTCTCCTTTGAGCTGAATCTTTTTGAACTGGTCGATTTTCTGACCGGCTTTGGCGGAGTTGATTTATTCGATGATGATTGGAACGAATATTACGGTAGATTGAGAACAGACCGATGAATTTCAGGAATCGCTGGTCCCTTCAGGTAGATCAAAATTTCCATCTTTGTTGCGTTTAAACATTCTCAAAGTACTCGTTCCATTTCCCAGTATATCACCCCTTCCCGGTGCAACATCGCATTCAAAATCCCTCACAAGCAGAATTCCCCCATTACATTTAACAAGAAATTTTCCGTTCGCGAACACTTGTACCACGCGACCGGCAACCTCTGATTCGTAATTGAAGCCTGAGAAATCGAAAACCTGAGCGTTCTTAATCCGAAGGAGCGGACCATTATTCAAGAATGTAAATGCACCGTTGAACGGAGGAGCAACCGCACGAATAAAGCGATCCACCGCCATCAGATTCTGCGACCAGTCGATCAGGCTATCTGAAGGCTTGCGCTCCGGATAATAGGTTGGCTCAGTCAATCCCTCCTGTGATTGCAGGTGTGCTGAGCCTTCAATGATTCGGTGCAGATTCCGGTGAATGAGCAAAATCATGGCAAGGCTATTCTTAAAGTGCAAAGTCTCAATAGTATCTAGATCCGTTATTGAAAATTCGTGAGAATCTACGATGGGGCCTGCATCAACGCGGGAATTGTATTTAAATAGACTCGTGCGGAATTGCTTTCTTCCCTCTATGAGGGCCCAGTTCATGGGTGAATGTCCGCGGCCTGAGGGCAATCCAAGCGCACTCCCATGCATGCCGAATACACCAATAGCTATACTCTGCAAAACCGAATCCGGGACAATAGCCTGCCATCCTGAGACAAAGCAAATATCCAGGGCGGCGCTTTCAAAAAACGCCCGATCTTCGCGGGAGTCCAACGCATAGGATTGCGCAATATGTATTTCAATGTTGTTTAACGCGCAGTAATCTTTCAGATCAACATAATCTGCGAGGCCACTTTTCCGCGCAGTTATCGCATCGAGGGTAACGACAGCTTGAATTGGAACATTCAGTGAAAGGAGGTTCTCGATCAAAAACCTTGTTGTAGTCTTACTCCCGAAAACTCCAATCCGTTTAGTCATCTAGAGGTTCATTTCTAGTGATTGCCTGCACTGACAATAATCTTTTGTGATCACCTAACGACTATTGGGCGCCGTTCTTAAGTCTCCTGGCCAGTTGTTCTGCCCTCTGATCCAGGGCTGCAAGTAGTTCAAGTTTTGATATCACAGCATCCAGGGATTTCTCAATCTTAAGAGCGAGGTAGACTTTTCCGGCCACGCTGAGGCCGCGCAAACACGATGGTTTGATTTTCCTGTACAGCTCGATGTAGGCCTGGGCTTGCTCTTTTTTTCCTATCTTGAAGGTGACGTTCGCGAGGGCCAGAATCGTCTCAGGATAGGTTGGAATGAGCGCATGCGCCGCCGTAAGGTTTGACTCAGCCAGGGCAAAATCGCCAGCCTTAAAAGCAATCAAGCCAGCATTTGCTATTTTAACAAAGGCGGCCCAATCAGGACTCAGTTCAAGAGCCAAAATGGAAATGTCATCTTTCACAACAGCATTTCCCATGAACTCCTGGACCGCGGCAATGATTTGATCCAGGAGCACTTGAAGCGGCTGATCCACATGCGCCTGCACCGCAGCAAGCATTCGGTCTGCGCCAAACTGTTCACCTTTTTCATTTGTTTGCTCGGTAATTCCGTCCGTATAGAGCAGCACCCTGTCGCCACTGCTCAGATGAAACGTTCCAGTATAATATGGAATGGGAGCAGGATGAGCCACACCCAGGACGAACCCTGGACCTGTTTTAAAACTGGCTATCCTTGATTTCATGTCAATGTGAACGATGTCGGGATGCCCGGCCAGGCAATATGTAACATCATTGTGCGTATCAACCCGCACCATTGCACTCGTTAGATAGTCCGAAGTGTGGATGCGCTGAACCAGGGCTTCGTTGATTTGCTCGAAGGCATTTGCAGGTCCCACGCTTCTATGGATCGATTCAACAAAAATCTGCTTGGCCATCATAGTCCAGAATGCAGCCGGGATTCCGTGCCCGGAAACATCGGCCACAACCATGTGCAAGCTATCTGCTCGTCTGAACAAATCAATGTAGTCGCCGGAAATTGTTTCCATTGGAAGATAGGACCGGGCAAATGAAATTCCGTTCCATGGCGTCAGATTGCTGACATTGATTCCTTCCTGTATTGCCGCCCCAAGATTCAACTCCCGCTCAATATTTAGCTTCTGACTGCGAAGGTCAGCCTCAACGGAAGCACGCAGGCTCATCTCCTGCAAAAGTCTCGCTCTTTCTGCCACGGCCTGGATAGAATCAACCTTGTTTCGAAACGTAGCCTCCATGCTGCGGCTCAGAACGTCTGCTAGCCCCATAGAAAATTGTTCTTCTTCAGCGGACCATTCACGATTCACATCGAGTCGTTCTATGATAATGGCGCCGACCCATCTGTTTGAAAGGGTTACCGGTATGGCAAGCATTGCAACCTCCGGTTGCTCTACTCCTGCAAAGAATCCACGAAATATGGGGCTATCCTTGATATTGGAAACCGAAACGATCTTTTGAGATTCAAGCGCTGCGCAAAGGTTGGGTATCTCGTCCTTTCGCATTTCTCCACCAGAGGAATGGAGTTCGGAGGCAGCAACGAGTCTGTGCATGCAGTAGAGTCTGGAGCCATTTCCCGCTGCGTTCCAGATTGTAATTCTCTCCGCAAGGAGCGCGTGGATGGCTGAATCACAAATCTCGCGAAGGCCGGTGACAATGTCCCCGGTTTCCACTGCCCGACTTTTTAGTAACCGTAAAGCCCCCGAGAGGTAGCGGCCCGTCCCTGCCTTAGCAATCTCCGTTTCAGTTGGCATGACTTCCATTCTGACTCAGCTTGTGCTCATGACCGGCCGTTTCAATAGGAAGGGTGATATCTGCCGTTACCCGACGAGGCAGGCCCGGTTGTGAGACAATCTCATGGACGAATATCTGTCCGCCAAACTGGTTCAGGGCTCCCTGCACAACAGTTAGTCCAATTCCCATTCCCAGTTCCTCTGCGCGAAACCTTTCATCAAATACATTGTGAATTCGGAAGAATGGTTCAAATATCTGGTTCTCATAGGGAAGCGGAACACCGCTGGCGCGGTTGGCCATTTGCAGAATATCGTTGCGAAATGAAATAGATAGTCTACCCCGATCCTGTTTGCAGATCACATGAACTGGACTTGCATCCGGTGAGTACTTAAATGCATTAGTGAGAAGCTCCCTGAACATCATGTCCATCGCTATGCGATTTGAAAGAATGGAAATATTTCCAGAGTCATCATGCAAAATGACGTCCTGGTTTTTGATAGTGCGCAGTGGTTCAACCGCTGCAATTGATTGTGTAAGGATACCCTTCCATTTCTCCGGTTGAACAATCTCAATGGGGTAACGCTTTGCAAGCAGGCCTGACGATTTCTCAATATTCTCCATCCATTGCCTGACAGCTAGAGCGGAATCCTTCAGTGAAGGAAGTGAATCTGCCAGAGCTGTAGCGAGAAGTGGGTTGCGCGAAGCTTGATACTGAATCATCTCTGCCATTGTTACAAGTGATCCAATGCCCACTCCCTGGGAAATCGCGTGACGAATGGTATCGAGTACGGCTGAAATCAGCGAAATTCTATCGCCCACGCGGACTCTTTCCCGCCAGACCAACCATTCGAGCTGACTCTGTACGCGATCTCCTCCGTCTGCGCCGTATGCCTCAGAAACACGATCAGCATCATAATCCACAAGGGCATGCTTGACATGATCCAGGATTTCCTGCTGATGAATTGGCCTTCGCACGTATTTGAAAATTCGAATCATCCCATCGATTGAATGATCTTCTCTTGAACAGATAATGATTTGTGCGGCTCCATCCTGTTTTTGCGCAGCACGCAGGAGTGCATTTGCATCCATTCCAAGGGAGGAAGGCTCGACTAGAATAACCTGAGGCCTGGCCAGAATCATTTGCTGCAACGCTTCTCCTGGATTCTGTGCTGTGACGGCGCGCAACCCAGCCGAGTCAATCGTAGACGTCAATTCCTCAAGGTGCTTCTGATTTGCATCGACGCAGAGCACCAGAGGGCGGTCCGTATTTTGAGAGGCATTGCGATTCATGCAGTTCTCGCAAGTACTTCCTGTACTATGTCAAGAAAGCTCATTGGATTAAATGGTTTTACAAGCCAACCATTGGCACCTGCTTCCTGTCCTTGCGCCTTGACTGTTTCGTCGTTTTCAGTTGTTAGAGTCAGAATTGGAACTGTGTCATTGGATTTTCTAATTTCGCGAATCAAAGTTAGTCCGTCCATGATGGGCATGTTGATGTCAGTAATGACAAGATCGAATGGTTGATGCGAGAACGTTTCGAGCCCCTCTGCGCCATCCGAGGCAACTATTATTTTGTAGCCACCCATACTGAGGGCCTGCTGAACCATCGCTCGAACGGTTGGTGAGTCGTCGACTGCAAGTATAGTAGCCATTTTAAGTTTCCCCGGAATGATTGATTCTGACATCGCATTATACATGGCTTTGCGCTGGCCTCAATCGTGGATGGGTCAGTCTAAATATGGCGCAGTGTCTGGAACCAAATCATAGAAAGGCCGCGCGATGGTGTGGTGCAGAGGGCGGAAGATAGCATCGTGCTTTGCTCCACGTGATGTGTCCCCAGGGCCTGTGCCTATGTGGGATCGACGCTTTCGCCAGACGCTTCGCTCTGCAAAACCCAGGCTACAGCACTTCGCACCAGGCCGGCCGGTGAACTCAAACCAAGTTTGTCTTTTATATGTGCACGGTGCGATTCAATGGTGCTCTTTGAGATCCCCAGTGCCTGCGAGATTTCTTTCCCAGAAAGTCCCCAGCCAATCATCTTATAGATTTCAAGCTCGCGATCCGTAAGCGCATCGGTTGGCACAGCGTCACGCACCCGACCGGAAATATAAGCGGATACCATGCGCTGTTGCACGTCATTGCTAACGACAAGTTCACCGGCAAGAGCACGATGCGTTGCGTCCAGCAATACCTTGCTTCCTTCCAGTTTTGAAACAAAGCCGTTTGTCCCGGCGCGCAATGCACGCTCGCCATAGGTTTTTTCACTGTGCATTGAATTGATCAGAATGCGCATATCGGGAAATCTTTCCCTTAGCGCGCGGACAAAATCAAGGCCGTTTAGCACAGAGCCCAGGTTCAAATCCGTAATAACTATGTCAGCGGCAGCCGTTGCCAGTTTTGCAAACGCCTCCGTTGGACCTGCTGCTTCACCGCAGAGTTCAAGCGTACTGTCCGTGCTGATTACAGCAGCCATCCCTCCTCTAATCAGGGGATGATCGTCGACTATAAAGACTCTGAGTGGCGCAATCGACATGGTATTCCCGGATGTCAGAAAATACTGAATTCCGACTTCATTTATAGTCCTAAAGCAGCAGATCCGTCAAGCATCTACTTGTATTTCTATTCTATTCCGATGTAATGGGTAGCTGCACGTAGCGGATAACACGATCCTTGAACCGGGGTAAAGGACCATACGTGGACTCACTCACACACCATTGCACGCGGTCTCTCCCTATGCTAGGATTGCAAACAGCGCGCGGATGTAGTCTGCACAGGGGGCTAACATGCAGTGGTTCTACAATCTTAGAATCTTCACCAAGATAATGATCTCATTTGGTGTTGTGATACTCTTGATGATAATGCTGGGAGTATTTTCGCTCTCGCGTATGGTTCAAATGTACAGGGATGCTGACACACTCAGTTCCCTTTACCTTCCAGGTGTCCAGCTCTCCGGTGGGATTGATGCTGTTGTAGCAAACCTTCGCACAAATGAATTGCAACACGTTGCGGCAAAGAACGCAGATCGCATGGAGCAGTATGAAAAAGAAAACAGGAAGCTTCTCGATGAAATGACGCGCAAGATCGAGAAATACAGGAAGCTCGATCTGTCTGATGAAGAAAGAAAGATGTTCGAAGATTTTGAAAAACTCTGGGAAGATTACCTTCGCACACATCAGAAAGCCATGTCACTTTCACGCGAAAATGGCGAGGATTCAAAGAAGCAGGCCATGGACCTGTTGCAATCAGACACTCGCTATTTAAAAGCTACAGAGAAGCTAGACGAAATCACGAGTTCGATGGATAAGGAAGCGGCTGCAACAGATAAGGAAGTGGATGGTCTCTACGAAACTTCAAAAGTTGTAGTCATGGGTGCGATTGCACTGACAGCCGCGCTTGCACTCCTCTTTGGATACTTTATTTCCAGGCTTATTTCCGGTTCCCTTAAAGAGGTTACGGAGGTAGCAAATCGGCTAGAGCAAGGAGACTTGACCGGAAACGTTTCTGTGAAAAGCAAAGATGAGGCAGGCCAGGTCGGCTCTGCGCTGAACGCCTCGCTCAAATCACTGAATGAATTGCTCTCGCAAGCAATGATGACAGTGGAGCAGGTAGTCGCCGGCTCTCAGCAAATTGCAAGTGCAAGCCAGAGCCTATCGCAGGGTGCCCAGGAACAGGCAAGCGCGCTTGAGGAAATAACATCTTCTATAACTGAACTGTCCGCTCAAACAAAACAAGCCGCCGTGAATTCAGAATCCGCAAATGTGTCTGCGACCAGGGTCATGGACAGCGCGAATAAAGGAAACGATCGCATGCGCGAAATGGTTGTGGCCATGGACGATATCAAGCAGGCCACAGGAAATATTTCGCGTATCATGAAGGCAATCGATGAGATTGCATTTCAAACAAATCTGCTGGCCCTGAATGCTGCAGTAGAAGCGGCGCGAGCCGGAAAATACGGCAAAGGGTTTGCCGTGGTTGCTGAAGAAGTTAGAAACCTGGCAACGCGCAGCGCTTCATCTGCCCGGGAAACAACAGAGATTGTAGAAGGATCCATTAAGAAAATCCAGGCCGGTTCGCAGATTGCAGCGGAAACACTCATGTCCTTCCAGGAGATTGTGGAAGCAGTTAAAACGTCTGTTCGCCTGATGAGTGAGATCAGCGAAGCTTCAAACGATCAAGTGAAAGGAATACTGCAAGTAGAAACGGCCTTGCAGCAAATCGACACGGTTACGCAACAGAATGCAGGAAATGCAGAGGAAACGGCCGCAGCCAGCGAAGAGCTTGCCGGACAGTCCAATATTCTCAGCGAAAAAGTCCGGCGCTTCAAACTAGTCGAATCCTTTCAGGCAAATTCTCCTATGGATAGAAGCAGCATGCATCTCAGCAGTCTAAAACACATTGCAAATGGCTCGCAAAAATTACCCAGAGGAAACACGCCAAACCATACGCATTCAAATGGCCATTCCCCTAATGCAAAACGAGAACCGGCTTCAGTGATATCCCTGGAAGACGGCGATTTCTCCGGAATGTGATTTTAAATGGAGCCCAGCATGACAACGGCAGAACGCAGAGATCTCGAAGATGAATACCTGGACGATGAAGAGGATACCCTACTTGGACGCTATCTAACCTTTTCCATTGAAAACCGCGTATGTGGAATTGAAGTGCGCGACGTCATTGAGATCGTTGGATTGCCTGTAGTCACAGAAGTGCCAGACATGCCCGAGTTTGTGCGCGGTATAATCAACCTCCGCGGGAAGGTCATCCCTGTCCTTGATATGAGGCGCCGGTTCCTAATCGCGTCACGAGACTACGACGATCGTACATGCGTCGTTATTGTAAGCCTTGAAGGTCGCCTGACGGGTCTGATAGTAGACCAGGTGCGCGAAGTAGTCAAGATCAGCGAAGACAACCTTGAAGGGTCGCCTCGCGTTGGCGAAGGAGAAAGTAGCAAGTTTCTCAAACAGGTGGGAAAAATTGGAGAAAGCGTAATCCTGATTTTGGATCTAGAAAGGATCCTGAACCACAAAGATGCAGAGCGATTGCTTGAGACTCAGGGGATAAATTGATTACACTGACATTACAGATGGACGCTGATTACAAGGTTCCTTCAAGGAACAATTCATTGGACGAAATAACAATGTCCGACCAGGAATTCAATTCCCTGTCTGAACTGGTATATCTGCGTACGGGCATCGTTCTAACAGACAAGAAGCGAGGTCTTGTCTACAATCGCCTTCGCCATGTTTTGCGCCAGAATGAGATTCCCAGCTTCCACGAATATAATCTACTACTTCGAAACGATGACACAGGCTTCTATTTGTCTGAGTTTATTTCGCGAATTACGACGAACTTCACCTATTTCAACCGAGAAAACTCGCATTTTAGTTTTATGTGCGAACGCGTTCTTCCAAAATTCACCAAAGAGACTATGCTGCGGGTCTGGAGCGCTGGATGCGCCACGGGGGCTGAAACGTATGATCTTGCAATGAATATCCAGGATTATTCCGCCAGACAAAAAGCAATTGCACACTGGATGGTCCTGGGAACAGACATTTCTCGAGAAGCAATCGACCGTGCCGCTGCCGGAACCTTTTCCCTGGATCAAGTGGAAAACGTCCCGGACGATAAGCGCAAACTCTACTTCACCCGTGATGCAGAGGGGCGCTACGTTCTCAGAGACACGCTGCGGACAAACGTCAAGTTTCGCGTATTGAACCTCTTGCGGGAGTCTTTGCCATTCCAGCATAAATTCCACATTATTTTCTGCAGAAATGTGATGATCTACTTTGATGAGAAGACACGAACAGAAGTAGTGCGCAAGCTCATCAATTGCCTCACCCCTGGCGGATACCTGTTTCTTGGGCATTGTGAAGCACTGCCAAACCTTCCCGATACGCTGAGACGAGAAGGACCTTCAATCTATTCGAGACGATAGGCGATTTGAGGTCTTTGGATGGATAGTAAAACAAAATCAGAGATGTTCCTCGACTACATTGCCGAGACTCGCGAACAATTGGATACTGCAGAACGCCTTGTCTTACAGATGGAACATAGACTGGCACAGGCAATTCAGATGGATACGGAATTGCTGAACGGAGTTTTCAGATGCTTCCATACGATTAAGGGATCTTCCGGTTTCTTTGAACTTCGCAATATTATACGGGTAGCGCATGAGGCGGAAGCTGTACTGGAAGAACTGCGATCCGGCAAAATCACGTTTGCTACCAGGACTGCAGACCTGTTGATTTCAGCGTGCGATACCTTGCGCGCCCTCCTCGCACAGGTAGAAGCCCATGGGGTCGACACTGGATTTGAAACTGCCGTCGAAGAAATAGTGAATTCGCTGAGACCTTTGCACACCAAAGCTGAGGCAAAAGAAAAAGGGAAATGGGGATTATTCGAAAGTAGGCCCCTCAAGCAAAAAAATACAGCGAACTCCGCTATGTATGGCCACTTTGTAAATTCCACACGAGCGCAAATCGCACCAATCCTGGCGGAACTTCGCATAGCTCAGAGCGGCTGGTCTCTTTCTGAGAGACTGTCTCAAACCCTTGATGACCTGGCCGAAAGTGCAGCTCTGCTCGAACTATCGATTCTCCAGAAATTCTTCAACTCGTTTCTAGAGGTTCTTTTTATATCAGAAAACAATCCCGATCTTGCAATCGTTCATACGTTATGCGGTATACTGGAAGCCGTAAACCAGGCCCTTGAGAAACTGCCAGAGCAGACCGCAGTTCAAACAGCAATCGATCAGCTCAATGGAATTGGCTCGTTTGCAACAAAATCGACTAGCGTAGATTCCAACCCGGTTCCCGTAACGCCGACGAAGTTGCAGATCCAAGCTTCCCCAGCTCCTCCGCGCGATCGAGACGATGAGGATCGAGCAAGCAAGAGCAGCCAGCAGGACATTCGAATTGCAACCAGCAAGCTCGATGCGATGATGAATCTAGTAGGTGAGCTTGTTGTTGCAGAAGCGCTCGTAACACAACACAGGGAGGTTAAGAGCCTCCTGAACTCGGATCTATTCTCTGCTACTCGGCAGCTTGGAAAGATCGTAAGAAACATTCAGGAAGTCGCATTGTCCATGCGCATGGTTCCATTGACAGGAGTCTTTCAGAGAATGACCCGTATTGTGCGCGATCTGACCGTGAAGAGCGGAAAGAAAGCTACACTGATGATTGAAGGCGATGAAACTGAAGTAGATAAGACCGTTGCTGAACTCCTTGTGGACCCATTGGTCCACATTATGCGAAACGCTGTGGATCATGGAATGGAAAGTCCGGGTGCGAGAATTGCGGCTGGAAAGCCAGCGACCGGCACGATTCGACTCACTGCGAGACATTCCGGCAGCGAGGTGCATATTATAATAGAAGATACAGGGTCTGGACTCAATCGCGAAAAGATCTTGAAGCGCGCCCGAGCCCAGGGCCTAATCCAGGGAAGCGGAGAGGAAATGGCCGATGAGGCTGTGTGGGATTTAATATTTCAGCCCGGATTTTCAACCGCTGAAACGGTTACAGACATCTCTGGTCGTGGCGTGGGAATGGATATAGTCCGCCGAAATATTCTGGAAATGAACGGTCGCATTGAAGTACGTTCCTCCGCTGGTGCGGGGACACGATTTCTGCTTAGAATCCCGCTCACCCTTGCTATCATTGAAGGCCTTGTAGCCAGAATTGGGAAGATTCAGTTTGTAATACCAATGATGGATAGTACACAGTCTCTACGTTATTCGGCCGTGATCATCACCTCGATTGATGGCGGTGGCAAACTGGCGGAATATCGGGGTCGTTTTTTTCCTGTTCTTTCCTTGAGCCACGTTCTCAAAATTCCAGGTGCCCAAGAAACGATTTCTGAAAAGTCTCTGATCGTCCAGGTAGATCATGGCGGAAAAATTATGGGTATCATTGTAGATGAGTTACTGGGCAATCAGCACATAGTTGTAAAGCCAATGGGTGGACTGGTGGCAGAATCTCCGGGCATAAGCGGCTGCACCATTCTAGGAGACGGCAATGTTGCGTTGATTGTGGACGTCAGTCATCTCAGCCAGATGGTAACCTACGACGCAGAAAAATCTCAGATGCAAGTGGCCTAACCATGCTGAGTAACCGCACGAATGTGAGAAAGAAGATTCGCGTGCTTGTGGTTGATGATCAGAGTACCGTACGAACCATCCTGCAGCGCGGCCTGTCAGCGGATGCAGAAATTGAAATCGTGGGATGGGCAAACGATGCATACTCTGCCCGAGATCGAATTGTGCAGCTTGAGCCCGATGTAGTTACGCTTGACGTTGAAATGCCACGCATGAGCGGACTGGAATTCCTGCGTCGGTTAATGCCCCAGTATCCTCTTCCGGTAATTATGGTAAGTTCACTCACAGGAAACGGGCAGTCGGCTACATTCGAAGCGCTGGAAGCAGGAGCTGTGGATTTTGTTTGTAAACCGCAGGGCGGCCCTGGAGATCTAGAAGCAATGCTTGAAGAGCTGCGCTCAAAAGTGAAGGTTGCAGCGAAGATAGATAGAAACAAGCTACGCAAAACAAAATCGCCAGTCAAGTCAGGCAATGTTAAGAACGGAACCACAGATGCGTCAAAGAAATCGTTACCAGGCAGCATTGATCTTGTGGCAATAGGTGCTTCAACTGGAGGGACTCTAGCAGTAAGAGAACTTCTGTCACAATTGCCTGAGGAAATGCCGGGAATGATCATTGTGCAACATATGCCAGCGGGATTCACGGCAATGTTTGCAGAAAATCTTAGGCGCCTTACGCATTTCAACGTGACAGAAGCAAAGCACGGAGACTCCATCCAACCAGGAATGATTCTAATAGCACCCGGTGACAGGCACGTCACTGTGAAAAGGAAGCTCGGCATGTATAATGTCTTTCTTTCCTCAACTGAAAAAGTTCAGGGCCACAGACCTTCTGTGGATGTTCTACTTGATTCTGTAGCAAATGAAGCTGGCAGCAAGGCGATTGGCGTGCTATTGACAGGTATGGGTTCGGACGGTGCAAAAGGATTACTACGTCTCAGGGCCAGCGGTGGGCGAACAATCGGTCAGGACGAAGCTAGTTCTGTCGTGTATGGAATGCCGCGCGTAGCGTTTCAAATCGGGGCCGTCGAGTTCCAGCGCTCGTTGGACGATATTCCTGGTGCTATTCTACAAATAATAAATGGCGAATTGGCCGCTAATGACCAGGCAAAAGCGTCTAATAATAAAGACTGAAAATCCTACAGAGTGAAGACGTACGCAAGGGGCATGCATTGCTAACATCACCGGATTTTATGCAAAAGACCGACTCACAAGGGGAACCTCCACAAAACCCGGACAGATACCGTGAGATATTCAACAATTCTCCAGTCATGTATTTCACGTTACGCGACGACGGAATCATCCTTGCGGTAAATGAATTTGGCGCGCAGCAATTAGAATATGAACCGGCTGAGTTGATTGGAAAATCGATTGTCGATCTATTCCATGAACCGGACAAAGCGTCCGGACTCGGGGTAGTACAAACATGCCTGGCAACTCCTGGTCATGTATTTCATTCTCAGTTACGCAAGCGCAAGAAGAAAGGAGAAATCATCTGGACCAAGGGCACTGCTTGGGCTGTCAAAGACACTGACGGAAGAATCGTAGTCCTCGAAATCTGCCAGGACATAACCAGTCAGATAAGAAGTCAGCAGGCATTGCATGACAGCGAAGAGAAATTCAGAACCGTATTTGAAATGCTACCAGTTGGTGTGGCTATCCTCGACGCGTTTGGAAAGATAGTCGATGCTAATCCGGCACTATCCAAAATCTGGAGATACTCGCATGAAGAGCTGCTGAACAATCAACTCGGCGATAGGCAATATCTAAGAAGCGATGGATCACCCCTTCCCCCATGGGAATTCGCAAGCTCGCGCGCACGTGCGGAAGATCGCATTGTGTCCGATGTTGAAACTGGAATCGTTCTGGATGAGAATGAAATTGTCTGGACTCGCGTAACTGCAATGCCCACGCGACTTGGATCTATAAACATGGTCGTGGCAACACAAGATATAACTGACCAACATCACACAACAGAAGAACTGCGCAGGCGCGAACAAGAGCTTGGAGATTTTTTTGACAAGGCCCCTCTGGGTTGTCTTTGGGTAGATGCCGATGGGAGAATTCTGAAGGTGAACGAGACAGAATTGGCAACACTTGGCTACAGCCGCGGCGAATTCCTGGGTCGGCACCTATCAGAATTTTACGCAGAGCCTGAGGTAGCTACCTCTCTGATGGAGCGCTTTCTCAAAAGAGAGGACGTGCGTGACTTTGAAACCAGGATAAAACGGAAGGACGGGTCGGTGGTACACGTTCTTATATCGTCTAACGTTTTCTGGAAAGATAACCAGTTTATTCATTCCAGATTGTTTACGCGCGACATTACCAAACAGAAGCAGGCTGAAGAGGAACTCAAGCTTGTTCGGCGGGCTGAAAATGAGCGCATTGGGCGCGAGCTGCACGATGGTCTAGGGGGTCACATTACAGGGATTCGCTATCTGCTTGACTCTGCCATCAGGAAGGTAGATGGAACACCTCTCTCAGAAACCATGCACGTTATGCGTCATTGCTCTGAGCTTTTACAAGAAAGCCTCGTTTTTATTCGCCAGCTCGCCAGAGGACTTGAGACAACCAGCATGCACGGAGATTTTACAACGGAGCTGAATAGCTTACGGGATGGCATGGAGGCTACTTTCATGATTCCATGTCACCTAACAGTCGATCCGAAATTTCATCCTGCGCGCGACGCGGCTGTTGAGATATTACAAATCGTGCGCGAATCCGTAACGAATGCAGTTCGTCACGGCGATCCAGGACAGATATGGATTAGCGCTCACGGTAAAGCGATCACGATTGAGAATGACGGCCGAGACTTCCCTGGAGATGAAAATATTACCCTGGGAATAGGCCTAAACAGCATGCGGCAGCGCGCTCGATCAATTGGCGGACAACTGCTGGTTTCTAAACGTCAGGGCGGAGGTGCTGTCTGTACGATTATTCTGCCCGATGAGCCAAACGCTGCGCCCGTTTGATCCAGGTCCGGAGATTGTGCCGACGGGCGGCGGCTATCCCGCACATGGAAAATCTTCAACAGAAATCCTGCGAATCTCAGGGCTGTAGCGATATCTAGGAGCACCATCCGGAAATCGTTCAATCAGTCAGATCGTCTTACGACATTGGTCAAAGAACGTCTCACCGAGTCCGCTTCTGCGGTTCTCATAGAATTCATAGCGTCGATGATATCCTGTTCGCCTTCTTGATGAAGCTCACTTCTTTCCATTGAGCTTAGCGCGAATTCGCCTGTCCGATTCTTCGGAAGAGATTCCCTGTACGCGACCTTTAACAATATCCCGGTGACTGCGGGTGATCGGCTCAAATTGCAATCTCTCTATTTCCTCTTTTGGAGTGGAATCGAGATCAACGAGCAGTTCATGAATTAGAATCTCTTTATCATCAATAGATAATTCTCGCGCATCAGCCAGAACGTTTGCGATTGTTTTTGACATAAGCTTTTCAGCCCAATCAAACACCGAAAGGGTGCACCTGTCCAACCCTTCGCCCGCGGTTACGGACCCTCGGGTCGCGTTATAAAACGCTGGATGAATATCCCACTTCTCCAGAAGCTCGGACGCTCTCTCTCTACGCGTTCTCTGAATTTCATTGCCAGATCTTCCGGATGAACTGACGATTGGTGGGGAGAGTAGAAAGCTCTTCGTGGACTCGGCCCGGGCAGATAATGCAGGCTATTCCCCTAGAATTGGTGGGAGCGGAATATTAGGTTGTTTCAATTGCAATTGTTTTCAATCTATTGACTAACGGTTCCATCTCGGCACTCGTGTCTCCCGCCAAGTTCCTGGCAGCGGCTTCTAGCAGCGGTTTAGCTTCAGCACGCCTCCCTAAGTGATGTAATGCCATTCCACGCATTGTATCATTGCTAATTAATGGGAGAATATCCTCGACTTTCCTCAACCCATCCAAAAAGGGTAGCCCTTTGCTCAGAAGGAGTGGCTCAACTTCTGTTCTGTACAACCGTCTAAAGTTTTCCTCATTGCGACAATTGAACTTATGCTGATGGATCCCCACACCACGTGGCCCCAAAAATCTTTTGGCCGTGAGCACCCCAATTTTGTCAGGGAAGGTCCGCAGAATTCGTGGATCCACGACAGGTGACACGGCTGTTACGGTGACATCGAAGTAATCGCCATTAAGAAGCGTATCGGGAGCGATGATGTGAAAGACCTCAGGTGATAACTTTCGCCAACTGGTCGCGGCCTTTGATCCCTCCATTGAAAAACCATATGCAGAGAGGGTTTTCCCAAAAAGCTCCGTTGCTAACGATACGAAATCTTGCGCTTTCATCGATGTCTGAATATCTCCTCGACCTCTATTCCCATTCGTCGCAGGAACTCAGCCTGCCGCGATTTCTGAATCGCAGTCAATCCCGTTTTTAGATCTAAGGCGCGAATTATCTTTCCCGCTTCATTGTAGATCACTGCATCTGGTCCGATCGTCCCGGCCACGCGGTGCAAATACTGAGTTCCCGCACGATCAAAAAACACTTCTGATTGTAATGAGAATTCGCTACCCACTCTTTCCAACTGTGAAGCTAACCGCCTATTCAATCGATCAAAATACATATGCGCCCGGGAACCGAAAGCTTGGGCGCCACCGTTGATCCGTCCGTTTGCCAAGGCACGACGGGCTAACTCGACTGCCAAATCTGCATTCTTGTTAACGGCAGCGACGATTCCGGCCTCGGTCATGAGAGCTTCCCCGCCAACGGCCCCCTTACTCAAGGCTGCCTTCCCTCCGACAAAAAAGGATCCCACATAACCCTGCGCTTTCCCGTAATACTGGGCATATTTTTCCACATCATTCTGCGGTGCCAGGAGATATCCGAATATGTCGTCGTGTAACTTCTGCAGTTCCTCAGATGGACTGATAATCACATACTCATCCGCTCCTTGCTGTTTCATCAATTCATTGTAGAAATGAATCGGATCGCGCGACTGGATATCCTCAATCGCTATTTGGAAAAGTGCGTCCAGTGCCCCAAACTGCACGTGTTTCTGGATATCCATGAACACATCGAACAGGCCGCCCAGCCCCCCGCTCGAGTTTGTTCCACCTGCGCTGGCTTCCAGCTCTGTTGGACCACTGAGATAATTCAAGAATCGACCAATCGGGGAAAGCCGCGGAGACTGATTAGCGGCAGGGACTACCGCCGGCTGTTTCATCTCAGCAGCTCGTTCTGCCATTAGCTTCAGATCCTCTCCTATCGTCTTTGAAACTTCACCCGCTACGCTACTCCAGTCAAATGCACCCTCCGCATTGCCTCCGTATTTGGCAGCCATCTGCCGGGCCACCGCTTCCATATCCGCCTGCGAAACATTCCCATTCGCATCCTTGAGTTCATTTAGGAGTTTCTCTGCTTCTGCATACATCAAACCCTGGCCGTCTTTCTTCACACCAAGCTGCGACGCCAGTTCTCGCGCAATGTATGCGGCACTTCCAACCACCGTTGCTTTACTTCCGAATGCTATAGTCGCCTCGGCTTCCTTCCTGCTATACCCCAGCCCCTGCAATATCTGGATCGCTTGCTGTTTCTGAGATTCGTTGTTCGCCTGTTTTGCCAGGTCCAGCGCATACTGCATCGTAGCCGCTTCTGCCTGCTGTCGCTGTTCGTACTGTTCGCGCGCAATTGAATCCTTGTATGCGCTCTCAAATATTGAGTATCCAAGCGATCCCAACCGTCCCAGATCCGCATGTGCCATTCCTGCATACGTTGAATGTTCTGCACCCCATACCTGTTGTGCTCCATACTGCGATACAGTCTGAAATCCAGTTGAGATCATATCGTTGAACAAAGCCTGCTGCGCTCCGCTCAATGCTCCAAAGCCATCTATGTTCCGTGCTGCGTATTGTCCTGTGGCCGATGTGGCCATTGCAATCGTTGCACTGAGTGCTGCACGTTCACCGCGAAGATCCCCATGGTTGGATGCCAGACTCAATCCCTGGCTCCGCCCCTCATCATCGTATCTTACAGAGGACTGCGCAAGGCTTGAGGCTCCAGCAGAAACCACCGCCGCTGCACCTTTCACAATCTCCGCACCACCGAGGAATGCTGCAACCGCACTTATGCCTGTCGCGATTAAACTCTGATCCGTAGCTTTTGTTATCCGCTCACCGGTTGTTACGTTCACCTGGATGGAATTGCCAAGCATCATAACACCCGCACCCAGTGCCGCCACTAATGCACCGATAGGCGCCATTGGACCACCGGCCACAGCAGCCTCTGCCCCTACAATCACCATTGTTGTGCCAATCGCAACAATCGGTTGCTTCACAGCGTTCAGAATTTGAGCCTCCCACATGTAGCCTTCGTCTTTGCCCATTGT
>JAIOPQ010000006.1 GCA_021413825.1 Spirochaetia bacterium
TGCTGACTTCTTCCCTAAGCCTGCTGGTAGAAACAGCTTGTCTTTCGCCGCTCTATACTGTTTTTGAAAAGTGGATCTTATTTAATTACTGGGCAAATAATTTTACACTCGCCTGCACACTCATCATACCATCTTACTTTATCACGTTTAGTTACCCCGCTATAGTGCGTCGAAAATTCTAGAACTCATCTCAAAAATACCTTAAGAGGATAACCATACAGCCTAACTGTACGATACCTCTGAAGTTATCTAGGTAACGTTCGTATCGAGTGTGAGCTCTTCTGAAGTTCTGAAGCCAGGCAAACAAACGCTCAACTTTCCAGCGCCTTTTGTAGCGACGCAGGCTACGGCCATCCTGCGTTTTAGGCTTGATCCGATTACCTTTGTGTGGTGCGATCAGTTCGGTGCCGTAGGTGGCTCTTAGTCGAGCATCCAGTGGGTCACTGTCATAGGCTTTATCAGCAACGATCACTGCGGGAGCGGGCTTAATCCAGCGCCTTTCCATCAGGGGTTCAACATATTTGATTTCATGTGGTGTAGCGCTGTCAACCCAGGTGGAGAGAGGTAAACCGCTGCGGTCTGCGAGTACCATGATCTTGGTCCCTTTTCCCCGCATTGTTTTACCAACACCAAGACCCCTTTTTTTGCTCCCGCGTAGGAGCCATCCACGTAGCACTCGCTCAGGTCAATCTGCCCGCGCTTGAGCAAGTCGCGTAGCAGAGCCTTTAAAATGATCTCTAAAACGCCGCTTTTAACCCACTCCTGAAAACGCCGATGGCAAGTCTGGTATGGCGGATAACGTGAGGGCAGGTCGGCCCATGGCGCTCCCGTGCGTAGAATCCAGAGGATGCCGTTTAATATATCGTGAGGATCCCGATAGGGACGCCCGCGCCCATCTTTGCGCTTTACCGGCTTGGGGATGAGCGGTTCTAGTACCGCCCACTGCTGTACGGTGAGGTCCATCCTGTAATCAAATACACAACTCCTACGGAAAAAATAGCTTAAATTGGATCTACGGCATTTATGAGATACGCTCTAAATAGTAGGATGGGGGAATTTGAGTACGCATACCATATTTTGTAGTGGATCTGCTCGGCAATCAATCAGGTGACGAACGATACCGAAGTGCGATGCATTGCAACAGAATTGAACATGACACCATCTTTCTCAATTCAGAGGATTCATTCTCAGTATTGAGAATTATTTGGAATGTAAGTCGTAAAATGCGCAGAAGCTCTCTCCTTG
>JAIOPQ010000128.1 GCA_021413825.1 Spirochaetia bacterium
GGATGAGTTCCAGCAGCGCCCATCAAGCCTGCAAGTACAACGGAAAATTGCTCTACTGAGCCGGGACGGTTCTTCTCCATAGAATGCAACAGGTCCGCCGACGCCTTCTCATCTTCAAACTCGACCCCGGGATCATCAACCAATCGCACGGGCATCAGAGCCATGATCTGGCGACTCAGATCATCTGCGCGACCTTCTGATTCTTTGGAAAGAACCCGGCGTACATACTTACGATCAAAATCACCCACCTTTGCGTCATCCTTGCTATCCTGGAGCGAAAACCAGTAAGGATGATTCAGGTCTTTCCTCAATAGGTCGCGATACATGATGCGTCTTTGAAAATTCTCAAGAGCAAGATGGCGATTGGATATCAGCTGGATGATTTCTTTCTTGGACTGACTGCGGCCGATGATGTCCAAAAAGTTAATCCACAACATCCGAAGCGTCCCAACACCAGGCAGTACGCTTGCATGGTAGGGCTGAGTCAGGTCTTGCACATAGTGAGTCCCCCAACCCATGAATCTGTAACCCCAGTAAGGATGACCCGTCTTGAAAGCGAAGCGCGCAAGCGCGTAGTTTTGACGAATGCGAACTTCCGGATACGTTTGCTTCAAAAACCCTGCAAGAAGATATACGATCTTTGCTTCATGATAATATCCAATATGAAACGGGGCCTGACTTCCATACTCAAGGTTTGGATTGCCAAAAGGTTGAACTCCGAAACCCATTCGCTTGCCCCAGGGTGTATCGTTATTTTCAAACAATCCAATATCCAGACCGTAGTCCGGCTCATCGCAACCACTTGATAGGACTTCAATGGCAGGCCTGAGCTCACCCTCTTGCAGTTTCAAAAAACGAATCTGTCCCATCCAGATTGGGGCCTTGAAAATAGTAACATCACGACCGGAAATTGTTGGACGACCATTCAAATCTTCACCGGGCATAAGTTGATGATACAAAGGTACTTTGGATCCCGGATGCATACGAAGGGCCGTGAAAAAATCGGCTTTGAGGTTCTGGCTTTCTGGGCTAAACTTCAGATCCCGCGGACGGGCAGGATAATTTGCAATATTCTTAACGGCCCAGTCTTCCTCCGCTTCCAGGAGCTTTTCAAGGCCTGCCTTTTCTTTCAAAAGAAAAGAATCGAGCGTTTCAACTGCAACCGGCGGCGCATCGCGGAGCTCAGGCATGTTTCGCATGCCATAGTAACCCAGCATATTGTGCTCCGACCAGGCAGAAAGGGGTACTATGAATCCAAGAGTAAAAATCGCGAAAACGGAGGCTCTAAACATCCCCCAGCCTGAGGCTGTGTCATTTAGAATACAAGAAAAATTTCCAGGGGACTCAGGCGGACTTTTCCACTTCTTCAAAATCACAGGACGAGCAGGCAACGTACTTACCTTTTTCGCGCGATGACTTCTCAAGCAACATCTTACCACATGTTGGACAGAGTTCCCCGGTTGGTTTATCCCACGTTGAGAAATCACATTCCGGATATTGATTGCAACTGAAGAACGGACGGCCACGTCGCGTAGCCTTTTGAACCACGAGGCCAGGCTCGCACTTGGGACATTTTCCCAGAGGAATTGGCTTTGCGTTCTTACATTCAGGGAATCCTGGACACGCCAGGAAGTAACCGTTTCTGCCAATGCGCTTCACCATCTGCTTACCGCATTTTTCGCAGACATATTCCGTCTTTTCATCGAGTACGTTACGCATCTCACCGATTTTTTCAGCTGCGTCTTTCAGTACACCAACGAACGGATCGTAAAATGTATGGAGCATGTCAGTCCAGGTCAGGCTATTTGCGGCCACACGATCGAGATCATCTTCCATGCGTGCAGTAAATCCCGTATCTACGAGCGCTTTGAAATGAACGATCATCACGCTATTTACAAGTTTCCCAAGCTCGGTGGGCTGCAATGAACGCTGCTTCCGCACAACATAGTAGCGTTTCAGTAGAGTTTGAATTGTAGGCGCATAGGTTGACGGTCGACCCACGCCACTTTCCTCAAGAATCTTAACCATGGACGCATCAGTAAATCGCGGAGGAGGCTGAGTAAAATGTTGCTCAGGAATTGTCTGATCGAGCGTGACAGCCTCGCCCACTTCAAGCGGAGGAAGCTCAGTTTCCTTTTCTTTCTTCTTCTTTTCTTCTGCGGATTGTATTTCTGTAAAACCGGTGAATTTGATTCTACGTCCATTAGCCCGAAACACAACCCCGTCTGATGCAAGCTCGGCCGTAGTCTGGTCTGCCACTTCATCCGACATCTGTGATGCCACAAAGTTTTCCCAGATCATTCGGTAGAGCCTGTATTGCTCTTTGCTCAGGTATTTCTGAATATCGTCCGGATGACGCGAAGGTTCTGTTGGACGAATCGCCTCATGCGCATCCTGTGCGGACTTGGATGATTTAAATTGCCTTACTTCCGGCGAAAGATAGGAATCACCGTGCGTTGTTTGAATATAGGTGCGGAGCTGTTCTACTGCACCCGGAGAAACACGCGTTGAATCTGTACGCATGTAGGTAATCAAACCGGTAGTAGTTCCACCCAGTTGCATCCCTTCATAGAGTTGCTGGGCAACCATCATGGTTTTCTGCGACGTAAAACCCAGACGATTGGTTCCATCCTGTTGTAGACGTGATGTGGTATAGGGAGCAGGTGGTTGCCTGCGGCGTTCTTTAGTGGTTACGGACTGAACGTTAAACGATCCGCCTTCCATTCTTGCAAGGACAGAGTCAACATCCTCTTTGGATTTCAGTTCCGATTTCTTCCCATCTACAGACGCAAGACTTGCTTCAAAACTTTTCTTTCCAGCCAGAAACTTTGCATCGAGTGTCCAGTATTCTTCTGGAATAAATTTATCGATCTCAGCTTCGCGATCGCATACAAGTTTCAAAGCAACTGATTGAACACGGCCTGCTGAAAGTCCGCGTTTGATTTTTTTCCAGAGCAGCGGCGAAATATTATAACCGACGAGTCGATCCAGGATCCTGCGCGCCTGTTGTGCGTTAACCAGATCCATATTGATATCGCGCGGATTTTTCACCGCTTCTTGAACTGCGGCCTTTGTGATTTCATTAAACTCAATACGCTTAATCTGACTGTTTCCGGGACCAAGTGCCCTTGCCAGGTGAAATGAAATTGCTTCACCTTCGCGATCCGGATCAGCTGCAAGTAGCACTCGATCAGTATTGCTTGCGATCTTCTTTAGACGATTCAGAATTTTAGCGCGGCCACGCACCGTGATATATTCCGGTTCAAAGTCTTTCTCAACGTTAACAGCCATCCGCGAGCGCGGTAGATCGATCAAATGCCCCATGGATGCTTCAATGATATAGCTTGCCCCAAGGTATTTATGAATTGTCTTAGCTTTTGCAGGCGACTCTACAATTACGAGGGTCTTCCCCTTTCCGGCACGAGCCCGTTTTTTTCCGGTCCCGGCTGTCTTTTTAGCCTTTTTTTTCCCGGCGATTGCCTTTACTGTTGGGGTTTCTAATTCCTGGGTTTCTTCAGCCATGAGATTATGTCTCCTCGGCTTTCATCAGGTACGGTCGTCTGTCATCTCTTTTTTTCATCTTCTTCTATAAATAAATCGTCTTTAAGCCACCTGAGGCCAGCCTGTTTTTTTTCCCAGAGCCGCATTTGTGCTTCATCGGGGGTCCAGGCGCGCTCTGGACGACGAAAAATTCGCGATTCAAGGCCACGCACACCAAAAGCGGGAGCTCCTTCGTAGATTAGCCTCCTCGCGCCAGCATTCTCCTGGTCACTCAAAATCGGATGATCAAAACACAGAACCTCACGACCTTCGTCGAGCGCGTAGCGAGCAGTAATCAGGGCTCCGCTTTTTTCTGGAGCCTGGAAGAGTAAAACCATTCGGGCCATTCCCGCAATGATTCGATTACGCCTTGGAAAGTATCCAGGCTGCGCTCGAAAACTCGGAGGAAACTCTGAAATCAAACAAATCCTATTTTCGGCACCCTTGAACCTCGCCAGACTGCTGCTGGGCCCGGCCTGAAGAATTCCTGCACCCAGAACCGCAGAATTCTCGCGTGAAGTTCGCAAAGCAGCAGAATGTGCCGCAATATCAACGCCGCGAGCAAACCCGGAAACTACGCCGCGCCAGGGCAATTCCGGCACTAGCAAGTCAAGAGCCGCGATCACCAGGGCTGAGGGGTTTCGAGTTCCTACAATTGCAATGGGTTCAAACCGTGGAAACGGTCCCCTATAAAAAAGCACAGGCGGGGGATCGTAGATAGCTCGGAGCAAAGGCGGATAACGTTCATCCTGAATATGGATTAAGCTAATTTCCGGGTGCAACTCCAGCTGCATCAATTCCTGTTTGGCCAGTCTGCTTGCGGTTTCCAGTTCTTGCCTGGAAAAGAAGCCCCGAAACGATCCGCTTTGCTTACTCCAACCACCTGCCCGGAAGAACGCAGCGCGGTACGGTAGGCAGGCGGCCAGCATCCATGAAGCGAGGTCCACATCAGATAGGGTTGAAAAATTCGCAAACGTTCCGGAGATAGCAAAGAATGGATAAATCTAGACTGATCGGCCTGCTTGAAAGGGTGGAACGGTCAGCGTTTGAGATTCCCTGGACGTATGAAATGCTTGACGGCTCACTTGATGAAACGGCGCGCATTGGGCTAACAGACGTGCAGGGAAGGCTTTTAGAAATCAAAAACCTGAACGATTCTACACTGTCTGTCGATTCAGAGGTCGACATAAGCGGATTCTACCTGGCGCGCTTGGGCCTGGAATACACTGAACTCCTGCGAATTGCAATCCGCCCAGAATTTCGCAGACGTGGAATCGCGCGCACGCTCATGAGCGACCTGGCCGGTTACGGCAGAGTCCTGCTGGAAGTCTCGACAAATAATCCTGCCGCCCGAGCATTATATGAATCCGCGGGCTATACCACGATCGCGCGGAGAAAGAGCTATTACAGCGATGGGTCCGATTGTATCGTTATGGAAAAACCCTGATACGACGGGTTTGCGATTCAAACAAGATAGAGAAGATGACTTAGATTGGCTGCGCCAAACCGAAGGCCATCCATCCAGGCGCGGCCAGCATCAGGCGGCCTTGCGTTTCTTCCTGGATACTGCCTTGTTTTTTGGAAGAGTTTGTTTCTTTGACGCGGCGGCCTTCTTTTTCTCTGCAAGGAATGCAAGAAACTCATCCGGCTTCTTGAATAGATGCGTGTGATCTTTTCCAACACGTGAGCATGCAGTGGCCGAATAGTCGCGACACACCTGTGGGCGCGTTTCATAGATTCCGCAAAACCCGTTGGTGCCAAGCTTATCACATGGAGTTTTAAAAAGTAAAAACCATTGCTTATAGTTATCAATATAGATCTCAACGTTTCTATGCAGCAGGTACCATACATAATTATCGATGCGGTCTTTGGAGCGCGGTGCGTCGATTGGAACGGTAACATAGTTGCAGCAACCATGGCACTTTACGCAAATTTCACTCTCTGTCATTTTGTCTTCATCTGCAAACTGCGGGAAGACGAGCTCCATTTCCTTCATATCAAACGGGCTAACTGGATCCATGAAGCCAGGGAAAAAAAAATCACGAGGCGCGCAATCCAGAAAGAATCGTCGCGCAGCGCTGTGCGGGCTTAGACAATCTCTGCGGGGCCCCACCGCTTCAGGTTAGATAACGAAATCTCGCAGAAACCGGATTTTGCTTGAAGTCATTGTTGAACGCATGCGTCCTGTGGACTACCTTACGACCTGGAAAAGAATATGCGAACCCTGGAATGTGCAACCTGTTCTGAAACAACAGCCATGTCGGATAGCTTCCGAATAACTGAAAAAGACCATTGCAGATCCTGCGCGGAAAAAAAGGTAGAGAGTGAAAAACTCACCGCTGCAGACATCCGACACAATTCCGACCCCACTGTTTGTATCGAATGCAAGACGGACGCGGGAAATCGGGAACTACCGCTCCTAAGTGGCCTGCCGGTTTGCGAGGCCTGCACGGAACGCCTGATTTACCGGCCCTTTCCGATGTGGGTGCAAGGCTTCATGGGCAGTCTCGCTTTGATCACCCTTCTTGGATTCGTCGTGAATTTTAGTTACATACATGCTTTCATAAAGTTGAAACAGGCTAATCTGGCTTTGGGTAGAGGAGAGACAGAGTTGGCGTACCAGCATGTGCAGGGTGCAATAGTCCTGGTTCCGAACTCAAAGGACCTGGAACTAATCGCGCCTATGTATCAAGGCATTATGCTTATGAGTAAGGGAGATTCGCAAGGGGCTCTTGAACCTTTCCGACGTTTCGCGAAAAATTTTCCACAGGATGAAGGAGCAAGAAGATTTCTGCTCGAAGCGCAAGCAGGAGCATACTTCGATCAGCATAACTATCCGGGATTCTTTCAAGCCTCACAGGAACTGGCCCGCCTGTACCCGGAGGACCCTTTTATGCTAATGCAGGAATCCTCCGCAGCAGCCTGCATGTATGCTGTAACTTCCATGGAAGTTTATAAAAAGCTTTCACTGCTGTTTTTAGCTGAGGCACATAAGCGATTGCGGGCTGACGATGAGAATGCCAGAGTATACGAAGCCAGAATCAACCACCGTTTAAACACCAGAGAGATTATTTCAAGCCGGGAATTCGAGGAACGTTTCGGGCATGGGGAAGCAAAATAATGTTTTTCATTCCTGGAATCTTAGTCTCAGTCGCCACTTTCCCCGGTGTAATAGTCCATGAAGTGGCGCATCAACTATTCTGCCGCTGGCGCCGTATCCCCGTGTTTGACGTTAAGTATTTTCAGTTTGAACTGGGCGCGCAAGGTTATGTAATTCATGCAGAGCCAAAAGATTTTCTGTCGTCGTTTCTAATTTCTTTTGGTCCGCTATTTCTGAATACACTGCTGTGTTTTCTTATTTCTCTGCCGGCCTTGATTCCTCAAACTATCTTCAGCGAATCACCGCCGGCATCCATGTTCCTGATCTGGCTTTCAGTTTCTATCGGAATGCATGCCTTCCCATCCACCCAGGATGCGCAGAACGTCTGGAAGAAGGCGCGCGAAGAAATCAAAAACCCTCTGGCACTCCTTAGTTTCCCCATCGTAATTGTAATCTACGTTGCCAACATGCTGCGGTTCTTCTGGTTCGACGCAATCTATGGACTGGCAGTTGGTTTCCTGATTCCGGGTTGGATTCTAAATCACCTTCCATTCTAGTGTGCGTTCGCGTTAAAACCTAATGCGGCATAATGAGTCGCCGGAGGCCTATCTGCGGCTCCTTCCGGAGCCGACAAAAATGCTGGATTTATCCGAGCATGCCGTCGGGATTTGGACCGAATCGGTGTAGATCAAAGCGTATGAACGATATCACAGCCTTACCACGGATTGACATGGCAAAGGTTTCTCGCGATCCGCTCGTTCCTGCCGCTTCTCAGCTCTCAGCCGATGAGTTTGCCAGGCAGTGGAACCCAGGCCTCGAAAACGACAATGAAACCCTTGAGGATGAACTCAAGAAACTGCCAGGCATGACACAGGCTGACGTGCACTTTATGGTGCGCTTCTTTGAGAACCCTGAGAGTCGTTTTGCTTTGAAAGGCGCTGTCGATTTGTTCAATCATGACTGCATCCATATCATTCTTGGTCGAGGAGTTCAAAACCAGGACGAGGCATTTGTAATTGGTTTTACCATGGGGAACACCAAACAGCTTGGATTCTGGGAAGGAACATTCTTTAGAATTGTAAGTCGCTATTTCTATCCAAAGGAGTATCGCTTCAACCGCGAAGAGATCCGTATCCTAAAACTGGCAATACAATTTGGACTGCACTGCTCTGCCTCGAAAATTCACGAAGTAAATTTTCAATCGCTGCTGTATGACAAACTCGGAGACATTCGCGCCAGGCTTAAAATTGATAAAGAAGCTCTTTACGAAATTTACGCGCAAGAGCGAATGATCCTGCCGAATTCGGATGCGAGTCAACGATTGCCGCATAGGCCTGCTCTGTCTGAAAGTACCTAACAGCTGTTATGCGATTGGCCAAATCTACAGGCTAACAGAGCGGGGCTGAATTAACTCTGGCTCCATTTCCAGGCGGACGCCGAATTCCTTTTGCACGGTAGATTGAATCCTTCCTGCGAGCGCCAGGAGCTGTGCGGTCGTGGTACCACGGTTCACGAGTGCAAGAGCATGCTTATTTGAAACGCCAGCCCCGTTTTCAGTCAGGCCACGCTTAAATCCGGAATTTTCTACCAACCATGCGGCCGAGAGCTTTGTTCCAGCATCAGTGGGATATACAGGTGATTTGAGTCCCTTAACATCGCAGATAGCCTGAAAGGAGATTACCTGTTCTCCGGAAAGAATTGGATTTGTAAAAAATGAGCCGCAGGAAACGGAATCCGGATCTTCGGGATCAACTACCATCGATTTGCTCTTGCGAAGTGAAAGTACAGCCATCCGCCTCTGTAATGCTTCTGGCTTTTCCTGGATGCGCTCCAGGGACTCAAGTGTGCGGCTCAATTCCGGATAACGGACAGGGCCCGGCGTCTTGTTTAGTCTGAACGTTACATCCAGGATTATAAATTTGCCACTATCTGCGTGCTTGAAACGACTTGTGCGATATTCAAATGCGCAATCCAATCCAGAAATCTCCACGATTCTATGAGTCGCGCGGTCCAAACATCGAACAGATACAATCGTATCTTTGCCTTCCTGGCCATATGCGCCCACATTCTGCACCGGAACACCTGCGACCGTTCCCGGAATTCCGGATAGACATTCAATTCCAAACCAGTTCTGATTCGCAGTGAACTCCACAAACTGGTCCCAGGATTGTCCGGCTTGAACCTGAACTTCCACCGAATTGGCGGACTCGCTTTGTATGCTCCAACCGCTGGAAATCATCCGGACAACGAGGCCTGGAAACCCCGTGTCCGGGAAAATAACGTTAGAGCCACCGCCCAGTATCATAACTGGCACCTGGCGCTGCTTTGCGATGTTAAGTGCGTCCATTAGCCCCACAGCGTCTGAGACCTCAACAAATAGCGCGGCCGGGCCACCGAGCTGTATGGTCGTATAACGGGCCAGGGGGATGTTTACTTGGATTTCTGCCAGAGTTTTTCCTTTTCCTCAAGGGGAAGATCATCAAATCCTTCCCCTGCTATTGTTTGCATCTTCTTGAAGCGCTCCTGGAATTTATCGATGGCTCGATGCAGCGCCACTTCCGGCTCAATCTGAAGATGCCGGAAACAATTGACAATCGTAAACAAAATATCACCTAGCTCGTCTTCCTGACGGGCCGCACTTTCATTGCGCGCTGCTTCCTTAAACTCAATCACTTCAGATTCCAACGCCGGAATCACATCTTCCAGATACTTCCAATCAAATCCTTTGCGCGCAGCTTTCTCCTGGACTTTGTACGCGCGCATGAGTGCCGGCAAAAACCCTTCCTTTGGGAGACCTGGGGCAGGTTTACCTTTTTCTTCTACTTTGATTTTTTCCCAATTGCTCAGGATCTGCGCTACGTCGTTCGTTTGATTGGTTCCAAATACATGTGGATGCCGGCGAATCAGTTTATCCGCGACATCGCCCAGTACATCTTTCAATGAAAAGTCGCCTTTTTCTTCATATAGACGACTGTAGAAAAATACGAGGAACATAATGTCACCGAGCTCTTCGCGGATGCCTGGAATATCACCGCGATTCACGGCCTCGATCACTTCATATGATTCCTCTAGAAGATATGCACGCATGCTGCGCTCATCCTGAGCGCGGTCCCAGCTGCACCCACCGGGTTCGCGGAGGATTCGCGTGACTTCGGCTAATTTCTGCCATTGATCGGTTGGAGTGCTCACATACCTGATTGTTCAGGCCATGTTTACTGGTCAACAAGTGGCTGGACAGGGCATGCATGAAATCGAGAATCGGATTATGATCAAGGCCTTCGCGCAGGACGGTGCAGCTTTTACCGTCGAAGTGCAAAAACAGGGAACTGGCTTCTACGCTGGAATCTCAATCGACGGAAAACCGGATAATAATCTTGCCATAGAAGCACTCCAGACGACTGGAAAGGATTCGTTTGAAGTCCAGACAGCACAGGGAGTTTTTCCCGGGCGATTCCTGTTTGCTGGTAAGGATGTGTATCTGTATGTGAAGGGCCAGGCCTTCCGTTTTCAGGCCGCAACGGCGGCTGAGCTCGCGCAATCTGGGATTTCAACGCATCGCAGTCCTATGCCAGGAAAGGTAATCGCTGTACCTGTTGCAGTGGGTGACTCAGTTCAGAAAGATCAAACCGTTGTAATCGTAGAAGCAATGAAAATGGAAAATGCAATCAAGGCCGGACTGAGTGGAAAAGTCAAAGCAGTTCACTGTAAGGTGGGCGACCTCATCAGCCCGGACCTCAACCTGATCGAGATCGAAGGTTAATCAATGTCATCACGCAATACTGTTCCAGAAGTTCCGTCAATTCGTGAGTTAAAAGCAGCCATTCATCCGCACTGCTTTGCTCCATCTGCTTTTAAATCGCTCTCGTACTTCTTTTTTGATATCTCAATCATTGGTAGCCTGTTCGCGCTGGCCCTTTATTTAGATAGCTGGTACTTCTATCCAATCTACTGGTTTCTTCAGGGCACAATGTTCTGGGCGCTGTTTGTAGTTGGACATGATTGCGGGCATGGTTCCTTCTCAAACTCGCGCAAACTAAACAGCCTGATCGGTCACCTTTCGCACACGCCAATACTAGTTCCGTATCATGGTTGGCGAATCAGCCACAGGACGCATCATCAGAACACAGGAAACATCGAAAAGGATGAAACTTGGTATCCGATTACAGAAACCCAATACCGAAACATGCCGCGCTATATTCGATTTTTGCGCTTTTATATTTTTCTAATTCTGTTTCCACTGTATTTGTTCCGCCGTTCGCCTGGAAAAGATGGATCGCATTTCCATCCAGGCAGCCAGCTATTCGTTCCATCAGAAAAATGGGATGTGTTGACCAGTTCCATGGCCTGGTTAGTATTCTTTGCCGGACTCTGTGCTGCAAGCTGGTGGTTTGGAATTGGAACAGTTGCAAAGTTCTACATTGCTCCGTATTTCGTCTTTGTTGTCTGGCTTGATTTAGTTACATTCCTCCACCACACGGCAGAGGACATCCCGTGGTATCGCGGCAGAAGTTGGAATTTTGTGCGCGGAAATCTATCGAGCATCGATCGATCGTATGGAATCTTTGAATGGCTGCATCATAACATCGGAACGCATGTGGTTCATCACTTGTTTATTGCAATTCCGCACTATCGCCTGAAAGAAGCTGCAGCGTCCCTCAAACCGATACTTGGGCCGCTCTACAGAACATCAAACGAATCTATTTTCAAAGCGTTCTGGAAAGCTTTTAACAAATGTCATTTTGTGCCTGACCACGGCGGGATGGTGTATTACAAACCTGCATCAACACTGCACCTGGAAAAAGAAGGTACACTGGCGGCGGCAAAAGCACTCACCCGCGGACTGGAAACCGAATAATGCAAGGCTCGCTTGCAGCAGTTCGCGCAGAAATTCCGGCCCATTGTTTAAAGCCAAACCTAAGTCGGGCAGTCTTTTACATTGCAACGTATCTGGCGTTTTTTGCAGGTTCAGTTGCATTGGCGGCGTTCGTCTGGGCGCAGAAGCTGTACTGGCTCTATCCGGTGAGCTGGTTTATTGGCGGAACAGCATGCACGTCACTTTTTGTGCTGGCGCATGACTGCGGACACTATTCAATTTTGAAAAGCAAACGGGCCATGAATGTACTTGGACATTTGTTTTTATTACCCGTGTTCTATCCGTTTTATGCCTGGAAGCATTCTCATGATGCGCATCATAAATACACAAATCTACTGAAGCGCTCGAATGATGTGTATTTTGACAACGCCTGGATTCCAGAGACCGTTTCAGAATACATGCAGGAAAAACAAAGCCGCCCAATGTTTGCGTGGCTGTATCGCCTGGCTCGCGCGGTTCCAATGCTTGGCTCCTGGATGCATCATGGGTTTTACTTGCTTGGAAATCCGGGGATTTACCGCGAAGATCATGCAAAGAAAGTCCGATTCTCTCTCGCGTTCTTGCTTGTTGCTTTCATATTAATTGCGCCAGTCATTGTCTATGTTTCCGGATCAATTCTAGGCCTTCTGCACTTCTGGATTTTGCCTGGCCTTGCATTTCAATTCTGGATGTCTATCTACACATTCCTTCACCATACATCGGAGGATATCCCATTCCTCCCGGAAGGCGAATGGACTCCATTCCGTGGTCAGGTTGAATGCACAGTAAATTGCCTCTGGCCCAGAGCAGTATCATTCTTACACGGCAATATAGACATACACCTGCCGCATCATGTGGCAGCAAACATTCCAGCCTACTGGCTAAGAGACGCGAATAGTGCCCTCAAGAACTCAAAATTCAGCAACCTGGTCAAAGAGATTAGATTCACACCTGCATATTTTCTGCGGCAGGTCAAGGCCTGTAAAGTCTGGGATGAGAAAGCAGGTGCATATGCGGGCTTCCCGGGATAGATTACTAGTATTTTCAATGGTTGCTGTTTTTTCCCTGCAACCGGTACTTGCAGAGGGAGAGGGCAATGCCCTACAGAATGAGTCACATCAAACTGAACCTGTAACGGATAACCTTAAACCTGAGCCACCGGCGCCACCGAAACCGCCAGAGTTAGCACCTGAAACATTCATGGTGCATGTACGCCCAGGCGAACGGATAAATGATTTTTGCAAACGGATGGAGCGAAGCAACACCAGCAGTTGTTCCGATCTAGAAACCCTTGGTAGAAATAAGGAGCTATTTAAAGGACTCAGCTACCTGGGAGCAGCAACGGGCCTCAGACGCTTTGAAGGTGCATTTGTTCCGGGCCAGTATCGCTTTTTACAGAGAGAAGATGAAAGCAATGAATCACGCAGTACTCGGATCGTTACTGAATTACTTGCGCGCGCAAACCTGCGTTTCGCGAATCTTACGCGAACTGGACTTAACTTGCGCGAGAAAGTGATCCTTGCAAGCATTGTTGAAAAGGAAGCAGTTTCAAAAACGAACCATGCTGAAATCGCATCCGTCTTTCTGAATCGCCTTGCGAGAAGACAGCCGCTTGGATCGTGCCCAACAGTTGAATATGCACTGGGATACCATCGCCCGTTTTTACTATTTAGCGATGTGCGAATTGAATCGCCGTATAACGTTTACAGACGCAAAGGCCTTCCCCCTACTCCAATCGCTTTTTTCTCTGATGCAGCCTGGGATGCAGTTCAAAATCCAATCAGGACTCGGTATGAATTTTTTGTGTACGACTGGACCAACGGAAAAGTCAGTTTTGCGCGCGCCTACTCAGAACATAAAGTGAATGCAAACGTAGCAAGGCGCAATTTTACGCTGAAGTATGGCCAGGCCAGGATGTATGAGAAGAGTCCGGGGAAATTTTACGAATACTGAGCGAATGACGCGACTAATGCGAATCGCGGAGACTCTAGAACGAAGTTAGATCGTTTTTGCGCCCAGTTCAGTGAGCATTTCCTGACGTTTCTTGAAACGCTCTTTAGCTGGCAGAGACATCCACAGACGTTTCAAATCCTTGACGTTTGACCCCTTCTTGGCGCCATATTTTCTCAGGAGTTTTGCCGTCTTGCCGTTCATGGGGCAATTTTCGGGAACTCGGGTGCGCTGTCAAGTACCTGTGATTGCTCCCTTTGCAAGGACGCCCGACCAGGGGTTTGTCCGCAGATGGACGCAGATGGGCTGGGTGGAACCCGACGTGGGCGGGCCAATCATGGTCGACTCGTGTTTACTTTCCAATCAAAAACGGGCGCTGGCACCGCCGCCACCGAAACGACCGCCTCCGGCGGTTGAACTCGAGGAAGATGACCCGCCCCCGGATCGGGGGGCCGTTACAAAACCTCCCCCACCGCGCGCAGCACCGGCTGCAAGTATGAGAATGGGCGCAATCAAATAGAGAAGCGCCACGATCCATACGCGGGGAGGATCATTTTCGGGAAAATACAGGTGATCTGCAATCCAGGTAATTGGAACAAATGCAAGCGCGCAAAAGATACCACCCAGTGGCACAAGCATTCGAAAAGGAGCCAGTAGCCCCCTCCAGGTGCTCGCGTCCTGGATGTGGATAAAAACAGTAAACCAGGCAGCGCCAAGCACAAGAGGAAGACACACTTTTACGATCAGCTGCGGTTGCGGAAAGGTTAAACGTTTACGAAAGACTCCAATGACGCCTAACGTTATTCCGAGACAGGGCAAAGAAAGAATTACCAGGGTAAAGAACCAGACAAGCCACGGAAGCACGTCCGTCCACGTCGCAAATCTCTTCCGGCTGTCCCAGAATTCATGTGCCTTGTACAGGAAGGTTTCTCCAGCCAGATACTGGACTGTATGCTTCACGTAGCACTGAGTCTCAACATCGCTGTTGTCTTTATACTCACTCAGACTACCGATGTAGCATTGATTGTGTAAGTAGCGGGTGAATTCACCGGGAAGGAGTACCGTAGGATCACCGTTGGCGTCGAGAAGAGCCGGGTTATAAGGCGCATACAAGATGATAACGACTGGAAGTAGTTCAGGATTCTCCTTAGAGTACTTCTGAATTGTTGGAGTTCGCTCTGCATCAAGGAGGTATCCGTCTGGCCGCATGCCAATAACAACCATCCCTCCCGTGGCAGTATTTACCTGGATGCGTTCTACGACTAACTCCGGCGCTGCTTGCAGACTCCGCATAGCCAGGAACAATAGGAGAAGAGCAATCTTTCGCACGGGCGAACGTAAATACTCCTTAAAATAACTCAAGCATTCTGTCAGGTGCTGCTGGCGTTACGTTGCAGGTTCGTATACGCAAGCGAAGGCTCTCTATTCTCTGCATAGTCGGTTGAAAAATGCAGGCCTCTACTTTCCTTGCGCGCGCGGGCAGATCTAACAATCAACTTGCCCACAAGCGCCAGGTTTCGAAGTTCAAGAATCTTATTCTGAATTACGGTTCTTCTATAGAAATCATTGATTTCGCTGGACAGCATTTCAATCCGTCTTAAAGCCCGGTCCAGGCGCAAATCAGATCGAACGATTCCAACGTAGTCCCACATTACTGAACGAATTTCATTGAAGTTATGCTGAACCAGGACCCACTCTTCTGCATTGTTCAGCCCGTCCTTCTGCCAGGACTTTACACCTCTTCGCGTCGTTTCTACTGACGAAGATCCAATGAATTCTGCAATGCGTGCCGCAAACACCAGGCCTTCTAGAAGGCTATTGGACGCAAGGCGATTGCCACCGTGCACTCCAGTGCAGGCAACTTCACCCACTGCGAACAAATTTTCAATACAGGTCCTACCATCAACATCGGTGCGAACACCACCTGACATATGATGCGCGGCTGGAACTACGGGAATTCTATCTTTTGATATTTCGATTCCAAGGTCGAGGCAATGCGCGTAAATATTAGGAAATTTGGCCATTATATGTTCGCGCGGCAAATGTGTGACATCAAGGTACATGTGTGGCGCACCGGTTCGTTTCATTTCTGCATCGATTGCGCGGGCTACTATGTCGCGAGGTGCGAGTTCCAGGCGTTCATCGTATTTCTTCATGAACGGATCTCCGTCCAGACCTCGAAGAATCGCTCCATCTCCACGCATTGCCTCGGTGATTAAGAACGTCTTATAGCCTGGTGAGTACAATGCGGTTGGGTGAAACTGATAAAACTCCATATTAGAAATAACGGCTCCGGCGCGATATGCAAGAGCTACACCGTCTCCAGTTGCCACATCAGGATTGGTATTGTGCATATAGACCTGCCCGGCTCCACCGGTAGCAAGTATTGTAGCGCGCGCCCGAACTATATAGATTTCCCAGGTTTTACGATCGTACACATACGCGCCGAAACATTGGTTGGCTCCTGGTGGTGTGGAATGAGGCTCGTATGCATTTTCTGTTAGATGATAGCATGTGATCAAATCCACGGCGCTCTGATGTTCATAGATTTCGATTCCACGCTCACGCGCAGCAGCGAGCAAAACACGCTCCACTTCCTTTCCTGTTAAATCCTTTGAATGAACAATTCGATTTTCACTGTGACCACCTTCCCGACCCAGATCAAGTTCTCCTGTATCATCCTGATCGAATGCAGCACCCAATTCCATGAGTTTGCGAATATGGGCTGGTCCTTCTGTTACCAATATGCGCACTGCTTCCGGGTCGCATAGCCCCGCACCGGAAATCAAAGTATCCTGTATGTGACTTTCAAACGTGTCCGATGCTGCAAGCACACCTGCAATGCCACCCTGCGCGTAGGATGTATTCGCATCCGTTACTTCCTCTTTAGTAATGATCATCACCCGGCCAAACTCACTGAGCAGAAGCGCGCCGTATAAACCCGAGATTCCACTGCCGATGATCAGAAAATCTGTATCAACTACTCGCGTCATTGTTTCTCCATTTCTGCCAGTCGCTTACGCACTTCTGCCATGTTCAGATATTTGCCGGGACAGGCTGTCTGCCAGAGTTCTCGATGCCCGACAATGTG
>JAIOPQ010000126.1 GCA_021413825.1 Spirochaetia bacterium
CCGACAAAAACAAATGGCGTGCAGATAATTTTGGGAATTAGCAGGAACGATTGTTGAACTACACCTCCCGATGGATTCTCCCAGATGATTTGGTATGTGTCGTTTAAATCGGTTGGAATAGTAGAAAGTGGATGCAAAGCAAACACGTCAGCCACAAGCGTCGCAAATCCAACCGGAATGATCAGAGGCGCGAGGGCTACTTTTGCTCCAGTGGATTCTGGCGCCACAATGTCGTCTAACGCTGTGGTTGCGGGGCGATTTTCCTTTTTCATGAATGCACAGGCCCCTGCATTTACTAGAAAGGTGCAGAGTAAAGCATATCGAATCGTTCGCACGGAGCGAGAGTGAGCAGTTAGATTTAAGCGAACAGCAAAAAAAGTTATTCTACCGGAGCGGCTTCGTTCGACTCGCGAACCGCAAAAATCGAAAGCAGCCGGGCAGCATCGAATACCTGGAGGCTTTCAGTCTTTAGACCCAACAGGCTCAGATCTCCGCCCTGCTTGCGAAGCATGGACACACATTCGATTAATCCTGCCACAGCGCAGGATTCAATCTTTGAAACCTCTTCCAGATCCAGCACCATATCTGCAGCGCCCTGCGAGCACAAATCCCTGATGGTCTCTTGCAATTTTGCAATGCACTTTGCGTCCATAGGGCCAGCCACGGACAGAATCGATGGTTCCCGCGTATCTGGGATGCTTTCCACAGTGCCAAGCCCGATGCCTCCCCTGAGGCGGTCATCCCGTTTTTGTAAAAATTATTCAGCGTTTTTGCGTATACGACACTGGATTTTCACGTAGCAGCAAACCGCGGTTTGCCTCTGATCGATTCCTCAAATTGACCGAACAGCGTTTCGAATCGCGGTCAGCATCAATTGAAATTGTGGTTCAGTAGTGTTCCAGGCAGAAAAACTAATCCGCATTGCCTGTCGGCCATGCCATTTTGTTCCACCAAACCAGCAAACACCGGATTCCTGCACGGCTCGTAGAATTCGGCTGGTGTCCTCATCTGTTCCGGCAGCCAGCATAACCTGGTTGAATACGACGTTATGCGGCACTGTAAGACCCGTGCCCGCAAGTGCATCCGGAGTGCGTTTTGCAAAATCACAGTTCCGCTCGACCAGCGCTGCAAGTCCGGATCGCCCCAGAGTTCTGATTGCAGCCCATATCTCAATACCACGGGCACGCCTTGAAAATTCTGGAGTGAAACTAAACATGTCAAATGCACTGTCTTCCAGGTATGCGGCAGTTGTACTAAAGGAACGTGCCAGTGCTTCTTTATTCTTTACAATCACGATTCCCGAGTCGTATGGAACGTTAAGCATCTTGTGGCCGTCGGTTGCAAAGGAATCTGCCTCCAGAAATGGCCGGGCTAAACCACGATAGCCTGGTGAAACACATGCCCAGAGTCCAAACGCTCCATCTACATGAACCCATGCATCGGCTTTCCTGGCTGCCGCTATGAGTTCTGCTGCAGGATCAAACGCACCGCTATTTACATTTCCCGCCTGGACGCAAAGAATGGTAGATGCATCCAGAACTGGCAACAACTCAGCGCGCATTCTGCCCTGATCGTCGGTTGGAACCCGAATGAGCCGTTCGCGACCAAGGCCTAAAATCGAAAGCGCTTTTAAAACGCTGACGTGAACCTCATCGCTTACAACCACTTTGATTTCTGGAGCACCAAATAGCCCGCGTGCTTCAACGTCCCAGCCCAGACGTGCAAGTAGATGGCTTCTAGCGGCCGCGAGGCCAGAAAGATTGGCAGCCGTAGCACCAGTAACAAATCCAACTGCAGCATTAGATGGCAAATCGAACAGTTGAAGAATCCATGCTGCAGCCACACTTTCTAAGGCTTCGGTTGCAGGCGATTGAGCGCGCATAGCCGAATTGTTGTCCCAGGCGACAGATAGCCAGTTTGCAGCCAGAGTACCGGGAAGGACGCCGCCAGTTACAAAGCCAAAATAACGGCCATCTGTTGTTACGAATGTAGCCGGAGAGCCGACCCGGTGCATCAAATCCAGAGTATCTTCCGGCCTGTGTCCATTTGTCGGGAGCGCTTCCTTTAATTCTGAGAGCGCAGACACAGCCTCTTCCGTTGGTGCCACTGCCCGCGAATGCGTATTCTCCAGATATTCCGAGGCCAGGCTTTGTGCGCGGATCAATAGATCCCGGATGTTTTCGGCCATTATTCGCTCTGGCTCCGCCCGTAGATATAGACGCCCAGAAAAATTCCAGTCGCAGTAAATATTCCGGCTAACGTTCCAAATCCAATCTGTGCGAGCGCTGGCCCCGGACATGCTCCTGTCAATCCCCAGCCAATTCCGGAAATCAATCCACCAACGATATGATCGCGTGTGGGCATGAGTCGCTCAAATGGAATTTCAACACCAGTTAGCAGGCCTTTCCACTTGATTGCTTTTAGGACATGCGCACCAATAAAAGTCAGGCCCACGGCAACACCCAGGAGGCCGTACATGTGAAAGCTGCGAAACAGGAACATCTCATAGATTACAGTATAATTTGACACACCAGCGTAGATCAGCACGAACCCAAAGAGCACGCCAGCGAACAGATAGAATACTTTAGAAATCATAGTAATTTTCCTCGGACAAAATACTCTAGAATATGAACAACTGTAACTCCGCCAATCATGAAACAGACTGTAGCTGCAATACTGGCCCAGGAACCGCGGGCCATCCCTGAAATAGAATTGCCTGAAGTGCAACCCCTGGCCATGCGCGAACCATAGCCCCAGCAGAATCCACCGAATAGCAAAACGATTCCTTTTACATAAAGCGAGGTGCCCCAGATATCCTCAAAAATTCCCAGATCAAACGACGGCTTAAATCCGCCAGCAGCAATTGCCGCCGCAAATCCCCCGAGGACTACTCCAACAGTGAAGAAGGTTCGTGTGCCAAATCCACCGCCCATTTCAGGTTTATGAAAATACGATTTCTTTGTGATGATAGAGCAGATGCTCACGTAGCCACGCGTAATAGCCAGATAGTCACCACCGACTATCAGCATTAGCAGAGCTACGGATGCGATCGCCACTCCGCCAATATAAAAGGGCCAAAAATTTTCAAACATGCTTCACCTCGCGCATTAGTTTCACTATATGAATGTGTGCTTTTTTCATCCACTCAAACTCTGGGATTGACTGGTTCCTATAACGTAGAGTTGACACGATTGGAGCCATTCGGCGGAATTCCAATATGAATTATTGGCTCGTGAAATCTGAACCAGATGAATATCCCTGGTCTCAGCTCCTGAAAGAGAAGAAAGGTGACTGGACCGGCATTCGAAACTTCCAGGCAATGCAAAACTTGCGGACTATGAAGAAAGGAGATCTCGCATTTTTTTATCACACAGGAAAAGAGAAAGCCATAGTTGGATTAGCAAAGGTTGAAAAGGAGTTCTACAAAGATCCAACTGCAACCGAAGGACCATGGGTGAGCGTGCTGCTTTCGCCTGTCAAAGCGGTCAACAAACCGGTTACCCTGGCAGAAGTTAAGGCGGATAAAGATCTTCAGACAACACTGCTTGCGGGCGCGCCGCGGCTGAGTGTGCAAACGCTCTCAGAAGAACACTTTAACAAAATCTTGAAGATGTCGGGAACAAAACTGTGAGGTAATTGTTCCCCAATCTAATACGCAAGTTATTTGCAATTAGCAACCAGCAAGCGAACGTTCAGCCACAAATTCACAAAGAAGAACCGAATGGGGCGGCTGCTGATTTGACTCTTCAAGAAGCTTAGTTTTTCCGGATTGCGAACGGAATAGATTCTGCGCACGCGATTACCTTCAAATTCAAGAGTCATAGCAGTATCCAGTTTTCCATTGAGATAGAGCAGGTAGCCCTCGCTTCCGTTGATATTTGCAAAGCGCGCCCGGACCTTGACCCCTTCGCGAGCATACCGGCTATTTAGTCCAAAAATTAGTTTTGCGCTGGAGATAGCTCCAAAGATCGGATTGAGCGCTGCTGCAACGCGCCCACCGCCGTCGGAATAGAAAATAGCATCTTCATGAAGGAGTGCTACAAGTTCATCCAGATTTCCCCCGGCACAAGCAGACAGAAATTTTGCAAGTAGTTGATCTTTGCGCGCTGGCGACGGCGGATCAACCGACCTGTCTTCGCGTACGCGAATGCGCGCACGTTCGTTTATTTTTCTGCAATTTTCCGCAGTCTTCTCAACGATGCTTGCGATTTCCGTATAGTCAAAATCAAACACATCGCGCAGGAGGAATACTGCGCGGTCGAGCGGAGACAGGCGATCGAGTGCAAGCAGGAATGCCTGGGACACAAATTCCTCTCGCTCCAGCCGTTCTATTGGATCATTTCCTTGCAATGTTAGAATGGGTTCAGGCAGCCAGGGCCCTGGATATTCCTCTCGCTTACGATATGCAAGGCGAGAGCGATCAATTGCAGTGCGTGTCGCAATCGTCGCAAGTAACGCCTGAGGATTTCGCACATCTCCGATTGGAATGCGATTGAACTGGATAAAGGTATCTTGCACAATATCCTCAGCATCGCTTGCGCTTCCGAGCATTCGGTATGCGATCGCAAATACCAGGCGCTGGTTATCTTGAAAGATTCGCTCGAATGTATCCACGCTTATTCCAGTCTCAACGCCGTTTATTCTGAAACCATTGCCGCAAGGTGATCGGATCCAATTCCAAGCGCGCCATTGAGGGCATTGTAATAGCTTTCAACTGATACAACCCATGCAATCTCAATCAATTCACGCTCATTGAAAAATCTTCCTGCATTGGCAAACGCTTCATCCGTTACAGAATGCGAAGCGATCAAGTCTGCAAGTTCAAGGGCCACCATTTGCTTTTCGGTAAACTGCTCGCTCTGGAGCTGCTTGTTTCCATCAGAAAGCCAGATTCCCAGCGCTTGAAATTTTTCCCTACCGATTTTCTTTTTTACACCTTCCGCCAGGGCCAGGTCTGCGCAGAACGCGCATCCGTTTCGCATGGCCGTGAGAATCTGAACAAGAATTCGAATTTCGGAATCCAGAACAAGCTTACTGATAGATTTCCGAATTGCCTGAGATGGCCCGGCTAGATGCGGAGCCC
>JAIOPQ010000127.1 GCA_021413825.1 Spirochaetia bacterium
CGCTGGATTGAATCGCCCATCTCTTGACCAGAAGGTTGGTAAAGGCTCGTTTAAATTCCGCCTGACGGCTGGTTTCCAGACGATTTGAGAACCAACGACTGAATCCAAATCCAAGTACTAACTCTGCCACAAGAAGGCAGCTCAGGAAAATTACAACGTATATGCGGAGGTGACGGCCTCGCTGAAATCCCTTCAGTTGTTCCGATAAAGAATTCACGATTTGTAAGGATAGTATGGATTTTCAGAATCCCCGGGGTTCGAAGGTCGCTCCTCCGGTGGAACATACAATCCTGGATCCTTTGCTACAGCTGCCGAGAACACATCAAAATCTGGACCGAGCTGACGCAGATAATACAGATTAAAATATTTGAACGTAACTGAAATCGGCAAAGTAAATACACTGCTGATATATGGAATTACAAGTGCGAAAAGCAAAAGAAAGCAAGTCACAAATGTGGCCAGCATTATTCCAAGTCCAATGACGAACTTTACAATCAATTTGAATATTCCGTAGAGAATAATGCTTCCTGGAATGTCGCTAACAGTCGGCCATGCGCGACGCCAGGCAGCAAATGCGCTGAGCCTGTGTCTGTACATTACGGGCACAACAAAATCGTTCATTACCAGGCTGAGTAATGCAAAGAAGAAACTCCAAAGCGCAAGCAACACACCCAGGCCTACAATTAACTCCGTGCTCGGAACAAGAATACTATTCGGAAGATATCGCAGGATCTCATCGGGGATATGCCTGGCCCTTATGCCAATCAAACGAACGAGGAGCGCAGACGCAAAACCAAGTAAAAGTGGAACGCTCACCAGCAGTGCCACCATCCCCACAGTTAGTCTCCAGGCAAAAAGAGAATTAGCCTGGGGCGCAAACTCTCGCCAGGGGCTCGTAATTTCAATTCTACCCGTTACGAGATTCTCTAAAAATACGAACGTCCCACGTGATGAGATCCATGCAAGAGCCACTATGAAAAGCAAAACTACAGCAACGATACCCGCAATGATTCCAACCCAATCAATGTTTGCGAATGCAGACTGCGCATCGCCCTTTGCTATACTTTTTGTTACCGAATCAGGAAGGACATTTCCGGGAATATTGAAACCGCCGCCTTCGCCAAGGGCCACCAGGAACGCCGCGAATCCCAGTGTGAACCAGGTCTCCGCGCGAATCGGCCGGAACAGGAGGCCCTTCATCCGATCGTACCCTTCAGAAAGTGGCTTGCGCAGTTCCAGTTGCATCAATCAGTCCATGAATGCTTTGCCTATACGGGCAACCAATAAAACGACTTCTGATTAATTACCTTCGAGCTTCCAGGCTTTTACAATATTTCTGTGAAGGCCACCGGTCGGCTCAATCTGTAAGTCGAGTAGAAGTGGCCGCCTCGTTGAAGCGACCACAGCAGTATCCCGGATAGACTTACAGGCATTGTGCGCGATAGAATCAGTGAAACGATACCAGGCAATATATTCCCAATCATCCGGATCGTTTCCTTTTCCATCTTCGATTATGCGATATAATTCAATTCGATACAGTCCGGCGTATTCCTGGGTCCTGTTCCCTTCAGCATCAAGGACCGTTACACTTTCATTCACAGCGCACTTCACACGCGCCATGATTGTGTCCTTGCGAAAACCGGAGTAACTGCCAATAAAACCGGGCAACTTCTCCCGCGCTGGAAATAGTGCAAGCTCGGTTCCGCTGATTATTTTTGCCTCAGGAAATTTGAGCGAAAGAGATACAGGCTGTTCTGCCAGAAGTGGAGAACTAATACAAATCAATAAGACAAATCGAAGAAGCATATTCATTGGACATCTCCAATCCAGAGAAGGTTCACGGGCAAACTATTTCTTTTCAAGCACGGTAACATGGTAACAGCGTTGATTCCTTTCAAGAATCGCGTAAATCTCTCCCTCCACTTGAAGCTCAAGAAGGGTTTCAAGTAGAACTGCCTTGAATTGTCGCATCAGTGAATCCCCGAGCAAGTAACCCAGCCTGGTTCTAAACTCATCCCCAAGATGGGCGGGAGGCTCCGGAAGTTTCACATAGTAGTCGTCATAAAAAATATCAAAGCTAACGCCATAGCTATGCGATGATGCAAACGAAGCATTTGCGTTCTTCTTCTGTAAATCCTTCTGATAACTCAGAGTACGCAGGACTGAAGAAATTGCGATTCTAACCGCAGGATGTCCCGCATAACGTTTCTCCAGGTTCTTCTGGAATCGCTCTGTTATCAGCACAAGTCCGTCCCGAGCCCGAGGAGTCAGGTAGCGATTCTCCGGGGGCACATTGTAGAAATGATAATCTGCATCCTCAGACATTCGAGCGGGGACCAGTTTTCCAGACGTCAGGTGCTTTTGAATCTCAGAATCTGATTCAACGGGGGGAACTCCAATGCGCTCAGCGACCTGCAAATGATCCATTAGCAGGAATTTTCTAAGATCCTGTTCCATTTGAGGCGTTGCAAAATCCTCGTAGATAGGCACGCGTGTGATGAAGTTTCTTTCAATAGAGTGAATGTTCTTAATGTACTCTTTGTTTTGCGCGGTCTGGGCGCGGGCCACAAAAAACCAGCCGCAACCCACAGCAAGCCCCGTAAGCAGAGCAGCAATCAAAGCAATTACAACAACGCGACTGCGGGTCACCATTTGGCCAGGCTGAACCAGCTTCGCCGTCATTCAAGTCATTTCAAGATCCAATTTGAATTGATTTGATACAAGCCTCAAGTGTATCTTCGGGTACGGGCCGACTAAAAAAATAACCCTGAATATTCTCGCATCCCTCTGCTTTCAAGAATTCAAGCTGTGACTGCGTTTCAACGCCTTCCGCGACAACGCGCAGTCCCAGAATTCTTGACATGGCAATTATCACGCGAGTGATTTCGCACGTGCTCTGTTCCTGTGGAATATCTTTTACAAAGCTACGATCTATCTTTAGCCCATTGACAGGGAAACGCTTTAGATAACTTAACGATGAATAGCCCGTTCCAAAATCGTCAATTGCAAGGGAAACACCCATCTCCCTTAGGTCGTGCAGAATTCTCAGCGCACGATCATCGCTGTCCATTAAAGCTGTTTCAGTCAATTCAAGGTACAGCAGACTTGCAGCAACACCGCTATCCACAAGGGCATCACTTACCATTTTGACTAATGCAGGCTGGCGAAGCTGCAGCGAAGATAAATTAACTGCCATATAGATGGGATGTCCATTCTGGTTGAGCTTTGCAGCAGTTTCACATGCACGTCTGAGCACCCATTCGCCCAGCGGGACTATTAGACCTGTTTCTTCTGCAAGCGTTACAAACTCAAGTGGAGGGACAAATCCGCGCTCTGGATGCTGCCACCGAACCAGCGCCTCAACACCAATTACAGTCCGAGAATTTGCGTCAACTACTGGCTGATAATGAATTTCTAGTTCCTGGCGTGAAAGCGCTCGTCTCAGATCGCTTTCATTTCGCATGAGAGAAACTGCATTCTCGCGCATGCTGCTCTGGAAAATCTTAAACCTGCTCTTTCCGGAACGCTTGGCCTGATACATGGCTGTATCTGCATCGCGAATCATTTCCTCCGGTCGAACATACGAATCATTTGAAAATGCAACGCCAATGCTTACAGTAGAAAAGATTTCATGATTCTCAATTATGACCGGAGCCTTAATTTCAGAAAGAATTCGCTCCACGATAAGCACAATTTCGCGCTCAGACTGAACTGACTCTACGAGCACCGTGAACTCGTCCCCGCCAAGACGTGCAACCATACACTCTTGCGGAACAATCTCGCGCAGCTTGCGGGCAATTTCAACCAGGAGCAAGTCTCCTGCTAGATGCCCCAATCCATCGTTGATCACTTTGAATCGATCCAGATCCAGAAAGAACACTGCAAACATTGCTGCACCCGGCCTGGCAAGAGTGATAAGGCGATCCAGGGAATTCATGAATAGCGAGCGATTGGGAAGACCGGTAAGTGGATCGTGGAATGCTGCGTGAACGAGTTCATCCCTGGCAATCATCTGCTCTGAAATATCCTGAAACGTCCAAATCCGGCCCGAGATCGCGCCATCTTCTTTGTGGGGCCTGGAATGCATTTCGATGAATCTGCCGTCCCGTGTCTGGAGCAGGTCGCGGCTTTCATCCAGGGGCCGTCTGTAAATTTTCCTTATTTTATCAACAATGGTTTCAGAATCCAAAATCTGAAGGGCCATCAAATCCAGAACACGATTGGGATCTCCCTGCAACATTGAATCCGGAACCTTCCACATGCGCGCAAAGGGTTTGTTGCTTACAACGTGATTTCCCAGCCGATCCAGGACAAATACGCCATCTGCGGTTGCATCAAGGGCTGCACGAAGACTTGCCAGATTCGAACTCAAATCCTGCTCCGCATCTGCGACAGTGGTTCATATTCACAAAAAAATGCAACCATTCCATTTACTCAGAGCATTCAATTTTTTACCTCCCTTCAAATTTGATCGCGTGTGGATTGGCTCGACGTATGTTGCCCCGTGCTGCACTTCTCGCAACTCGGTGAGGGCCCACCCCTCATCATCCTCCACGGACTTTTTGGATCCGGCAGAAACTGGACCACGATTGCCCGGGCTCTTTCCACGGAGTTTACTACATTTTCGCTGGACCTGCGTAACCACGGCGATTCTCCATCCAATCCCGCACATAGCCTCGCCGACCTTACTGGCGATCTGACAGATTGGATGCAAGAGCAGGCGCTCGGGCGAAGTTCAATCCTTGGACATTCCATGGGGGGATTGACTGCAATGGATTTCGCTTTGAAGTTCCCGGACAAAGTGGACTCGCTTGTGATTGTAGATGTAGCACCACGCGCCTACGGACACAGGCATGAGCGTGAATTCAACGCATTACGCGCTGATATTTCAAAATGCAGAACGCGCAGTGAAGTAGATTCTGTCATGGCCCAATTTTTGGACGATCCGGTAATTCGACAGTTTTTGCAAATGAATCTGATTCACGCAGAAAGCGGATTTCGTTGGAAGATTCCGGTTGAGATACTTGCAAAAGCAAACTTTCTAGACGGATTTGCTGATCACGCAGGAGAACAATTTACTAAGCCCGCCTTATTTATAATCGGTGGACTTTCAGACTATGTTGCGCCAGAAGATCATGCAACCATTCAAACGTTCTTTCCCAATGCTCAAATCGTTACGCTCCCAGACTCAGGCCACTGGCCACACTTCTCGCATAAGAAGGTTTTTCTGGAATACGTCCAGGCATTCTTTAGAAGAAACAAGCATACCACATGATTTCGGAATCGAATATTTCCTTCAGCGGCCCTCCGGTTGATCCAAATCTCCTGGCTGACCTCCCCGAAGAACTACAGTACTACTTGAAAATCAAGAATGGATTCATTGCATACGATGGAGGACTGCATGTTCGCGGCGCATGTGCTGAGCCATCCTGGCACTCTATCCATAGCGTGTGGAAAGGAAAGCTGGCACTCAGACAAACCTACGACGGCCTGAGTGAAGAAGCGATTCCTTTTGCAGAGGATTGCATGGGAGATCCGTTTATCCTGCGGTCTGGCATGGTATATCGTCTAACGTTAGAAACTGCATTCATGGAACCGTTAGGCTCAATGACTGAATTCTTCCAGGCGATTGAAAAGGACCCGCAGGCGGTACTTCATTTCGAACCGCTACTGAAACTCAAGAAACAGGGATCAGGCCTGGCCCCAGGTCAGCTGATTCATGCCTATCCTCCCTATTCAACCGAACAGGCAGCAAACGGTGTAATTCTCAGGGCCGTGCCCGCAGAGGCCCAGATTGCCTATGAGCTGGACTTCTTTACTCGGATCAGGAACCTTCCCGAGGGGGAGACGTTCCGGATCAAGATCCTGCCCAATGAATTCGCATAACGTGGATTTCGCATAGCAACCAATTAGTTGCACCGGGCTGTGGTGGCCGATTCAGCGATCATAGTCGTCTACCGCAGCCCACAGACGTTCCCCTGGGACTCAAACATACAGAAACGTTTGACAGCCTGAAAGGAAGTGTCTACTTTCGGCTACTTTGACGAGGGGTTAACCATGGCTGAGCCAGTAATTACAAAGAACGTTGCTGAGATGTATGAGCGGTCGGCCCGGCTATTTGGTAATAGGCCTGCCTTCGCCACGCGCAAGAAAGGCACTGAAACCTGGGATCAGGTTAATTTCAAAGAACTCTATGAAACGGGCCTGGCACTCGCGACGTCTCTAATCGAGCTTGGGGTTAAGGCAAGGGATCATGTTGCGCTCCTCGCAGATAACCGTCTAGAATGGATTGTTGCAGATTACGGAATTCAGCTTTGCGGCGCATGCGATGTTCCGCGCGGAACAGACGTTACCGATCAAGACATTCAGTATATCATCCCACATTCTGAAGCAAAGGTAGTATTCGTTGAACATGCAGAGATGCTTAAAAAGCTACTGAAGAATAAACGCAAACTGGGCCGCATCAAGCATATCATCCTGATGGATAAGACAACAAAGCCGCCCCGCGGTGTGCACTCAATGTATGAACTTCTTGAAAAAGGAGACAAGCTACGGGCTCGCGGTAACCGCAAAGCTGAAGAGCGCATCAAAGGGATCAAACCTGATGACCTGTTCACATTGATTTACACATCCGGAACCACGGGCGCTCCAAAAGGAGTAATGCTCACGCATGCAAATATTTGTTCGCAATTCAGGGAAGAGATTGTGCCGCTTTCAAGCGAGGATCGTATTCTTTCTATTCTACCTGTATGGCATATCTTTGAGCGCGGGTTTGAGATGCTTGCAATTTCACGCGGATGCTGCACCTACTACACTAACGTCAGAAGCCTGGGTGAAGATATTAAACTTGTGAAACCTACGTTTATGGGATCGGCTCCAAGGCTCTGGGAAAACATTTATCTGAAGATCATGGATGGAGTAAAATCCAAAGGTGCTGTTCCGCGCGGTCTTTTCAAGGCCGCCTATTTCTGTTCGCGCATGTTCCAGGGCTCACTGTTCTTTATTACCGGCAAGGCCCTGGATCTTGAGGGTAGAAATCCAATCGTTTCACTTGGGATGGGACTGTTCCATGTTGTGCGTGCAATCTTGTTCCTGGTTCCCTACTTCCTGTTGGATACAATTGTTCTAAAGAAACTGCGCGGTGCAACTGGCGGACAACTGAAGGGTTCAGTCTCTGGCGGTGGAGCTCTACCATTGCATGTAGACGAGTTCTTCAACTACATTGGCATTCCAGTTCTCGAAGGCTATGGAATGACAGAAACCGCACCAACGCTTGCAGTACGCAGCTTCCCGCGTCTTGTAATTGGAACCGTGGGACCAGTGTTCCCGCAAACTCAAATCAGAATTGTTGATCTGAACAACGGTTCTACGCTCTATCCAGACAAGAATCGCCCGGCAAATGGCCAGGGGCTCAAGGGAGAAATTCATGCAAAAGGTCCGCAAGTTATGCGTGGCTATTTCAAGAATCCCGAGGCTACTAAACGTGTACTCCACGATGGCTGGATGAATACCGGCGATATTGGAATGATTACGTTTAACGACTGTGTTAAGATCATGGGTCGTTCAAAAGATACTGTGGTATTGATCGGCGGGGAAAACGTTGAGCCAGTTCCAATTGAGAACAAACTTGTAGAATCCGTTTATATTGATCAATGCATGGTTGTAGGCCAGGATCAAAAATATCTTTCTGTTCTTGTTGTTCCATCCCTTGACGGTTTTGCAAAAAAAGGAATCAAAGCAAAAACACACAAGGATCTTGCAAATCTACCGGATGCAAAACGACTGATTTCTCTGGAAATTAGGATGATCATTTCATCGGACAATGGGTTCAAGGGGTTTGAAAGAATCCAGGATTTCCGTTTCATTACAAAGCCATTTGAAGTTGGCGATGAAATGACAAACCTGTTCAAACTAAAACGCCATGTGATCACTGAGAAGTATAAGAAAGAGATCGCTTCTATGTACGACTGAAGGGATCCGGAAAAGAAAGGTAACCAAGGAGAACTGACAAATCGGCTGATGGGAAATTATCCGCGGATGGACGCAGATAGACGTTACAATTCCTTAGATGCAGTATCCAGCAGGTCCTTTTCTTTTCGCGAAAGCGATTTCATTCCGGTTTTAGAAATCTTATCCAGAATTCTATCCACTTCATCTTTCAAATCAATTCTGCGTTCAATCTCGCGACGTTTTTTCTCAAGCCTTCGCTTGCGCCTAAATTCATTCCAGCGCTCCATGAGACCTGGACTCTCGCTGACTCTTTCTGTGTACGTTGGATTGCCTTTACGAATGTAATAATACAAAAACAATGCACCGCCAAGCGCACCGCCGGAGACCTGTAAGACACTTTCAAGCGACGGAATCGCCATTAGAATCAAGATCACAAGTATGAGCCAACGGATCTTCATGGGAATCATGAAGAGTAAAAGTCCGCGGCGTTCTGGCCAGAGGACTGCGTAGGTTAAAAGGACGGCTGCCAGGCCGGGTGCAGCACCCGCAATGGAAAGGCCAGGCATAAGAGTTAACCCGGCTGCAGCAGATGTGACCATTGCCCCGGCAATTCCCGCCAGGAACAGTTTGAGGAAGTGATACGGGCCCCAGAGCCGCTCAATTTCACTGCCAAAGACCCAGAGCATGAGGCCCTCGATGAGGAGGGTCAAAACACCACCGAAAGTGGGGGCTCCATTCAAAAAAATATGTGTGAGAATCTGCGTTGGATTAAATTCTGGTCCAAAACTGAGGGCAAGTCCGGACAGCGGACGCTGAAAGCCAAGAATGGCAATCGCCTCGAGCACAAAGGCCAGAAAAAAAAGAACAAGGAGCCGGAGAATACCCTCAGTTAGAGGTGGAGCCTGTGGCTCCTCGGTGACCCATCGCTGCATACTATGGATAAAACAGACGGTCGCTCAATTCCGGCAAGCCAATCCCACATATGACTTCAAATCTTACAGAAAAACAAAAGAAAATCCTCTTCTGGGTCGAACGAACTTTTTTCGTGGGACTTTTCTCAGGCGCCCTGATTGGCGGATTGCTCTTTGGTCTGGCCGTAAGGGAAGTTGCTGCCGGTAAAGACCTCATCCTTGTGTCCGCCTATCGCCCGTCCACGCCCACCAGGCTATACGACAAGAATGGCCGCGTGTTTGCTGAACTATTTCGCCAGCGCCAGGAACTTGTCCAGCTGCAAGACATACCTCCCCATGTGGTCCAGGCATTCCTTTCTGTAGAAGATGATAACTACTTTAATCACATTGGTCTCGATGTGGCAGGTATCATTCGCGCTGCCGTCAAGAACTTGATCTCAGGGAAAATCCGCCAGGGTGGATCGACTCTGACACAGCAGGTTGCAAAACAAATCTATCTGAATCATGAAGGTAGAAGGAATCGTACGGTTCGCCAGAAGATTCGTGAGACTCTGCTAGCGTTTGAAATAGAAGAAGCGTACACAAAACACGAAATTCTAGAAGTATTCTTCAACGTAATTTATCTTGGCCACGGTTGCAAAGGGATCGCATGCGCGTCCAGATTGTACTTTGGCAAAAAAGTCCAGGACCTTTCAGTTGCTGAGGCTGCATTGCTTGCACGTCTTCCAAAATCGCCAGTAGAATATTCTCCGTTCAAAAATCCAGGGGAAGCGATGCGTCAGCACAAGCTGGTTCTGAACCTGATGGCAACCAATGGATATGTTCCCAGGGGCGACGTAGCAAAGCTGCATGAAAAATTCTGGGCAGACTACTGGCCTAAAGTTATAGTTCAGTCACCGTCGCAAAACATCTGGGCCGATCGCCTGGATAAAGCGCCCTACTTTACCGATTACGTTAGACAGATTCTTGAAGCGTCAGAAGATGTTGGACCTGAGAACCTATACACTGGCGGTCTCAAAATCTATACTACCCTCGATCTGGATCATCAGCGTATTGCTGAAGAGGAACTTCTCAAGCAAGTGGCCGAGGTAAACAAAAACGCGCGCGCAAATGCAAAAGCGGGCGGGAAAGGCGGAGTCGATCTAAGTCTGTTCGGAATCTTTAATCAGCTTGCACTTTTATTTCCTGTTGGATCGCCGTCCGTTCAAGGACTGGACCTGCGCGGACAATTCAGAAAAGCATTCGAAGAAGACATGATCGAGCCCACACAATTGCTTGGATATTCACTCCCTGCATACAATGAGACTGCAGCATTCGATGAATTCCGCAAAGCAACAGTAAGTTACACAACTAACCTGCAGGTGCAGGGCGCATTTATTTCGATTGAGCCCAGCTCTGGTATGATCACTAGCATGGTCGGTGGAACTGAATTCACGCCGCAGAATCAATTCAATCGCGCTCTCCAGGCAAGAAGACAACCGGGTTCGGCATTTAAGATTTTTATTTATGGTGCAGCACTTGAACAACGCGCAATCAGTACTCAATCCGCGCTAAACGATGCTCCATTCTTTAGCATTGATGCAGCCGGTAACAACTGGTCGCCTGGAAACTACGATGAAGGCTTTCACGGCCTGATGCCTGCGATCACGGCTTTCGCACTTTCAATCAACACCTGCGCGATTCAGGTATATTACAAACTCGGTCCAGATCCAATCATCGACTTTGCCCAGCGTTTGATGAAAATTACAAACCGAGATCGCTTCCATCCAGATCCTTCGCTTGCCCTTGGCTCGAGTGAAGTCACTCCGTTTGAAATGGCCAAGGCAGTAGCTGTAATCGGAAACGATGGAAAAGACGTAATTCCATTTGCTGTCCGCTACGTTACGGATCAAAGTGGAAATGTTCTCTATAATCAGGAAGAAAACATTCGTAAGATTCTAAAAAAGAAAACGGATGATAACACAATCCAGATAATCGATCCAGCACTTGCGTATCTAATTCGCAAGATGATGGAAGCTGTAGCAGATCACGGAACAGCAACCCAGGGTGTCAGATCCAGAGCGAACTTCACCGGGAGCCTTGCTGCAAAAACTGGAACTACTTCAAGCTGGTCAGATGCATGGATCGTCGGCTTTAATCCAGATGTTGCAGCTGCAATCTGGTTTGGTTTTGACAAATCGAGCGTAACTCTGGGCTCCGGGCAGGCCGGTGGCTACATCGCATCACCTACAATGGGTCACTTCTATAGAAGAATTTATGCGGAAACTAAGCGGGTTCCCCCTTTATTTAAAGACAGGCCTGACAAAGATGCTGAACCCCCAGGAATCATTGTAGCGGGTTGCGGTGGAAAGGCGCTCGCGCCGGCCCAGGTCGGAACCAAAACTCTTGCCGTGCCTGGTGATGTTGCATGCGCAGGGGAAGAAACTCGCATCTATGATCAGCGCGAACTGTTGATGAAAGAAATGGGCATTAAGCCGGAAGACATTGGTGGGTCCGGAAACATACGATTTAAAAACGAGAAACAATAATCAGCATCATAGGAGACAATCATGAAAAGCACACAAATAGGACGCGATAGGCAACAGAAGAATCCATTCTCCCAATTGCTGGAAGAGAGTCTGAAAAATCAGACTAAAATTCAACCTGGTACGTATGAAGTAGTTACCGTAAGCGATCAGACCAACAAAGACTTCGTATTCATAACGACTTCTCGCGGACAGGCGCTGATCCCACGCGAAGAGCTCATTGATAACGAAGGAAAAATTCGTGTTAATCGCGGTGAAAAACTGGCGGCGTTCTTTTCCTCCACAGAAAACGGGGAAATGCTCTATACCACAGTCCCGGGTGGACGTGCGCGCGCGGAAATCCTGCGTGAATCCATCGAGAATCTGATCCCGCTCCGCGGCCGCATCACAAAGAAAATAAAAGGCGGATATGAAGTTCAGATTGGTGAAGTAACGGCTTTCTGTCCTGCTTCACATATGGAAGGCAACCCGGATGTTAAAACTGAACTTTCATTCATCATCACAGAAGCACGCGGCGAACGCGTAATTGCATCGCATCGTACATTCCGCGACGCAGAGAAGAAAATTCAAAAAGAAATTCTCATGAAATCAATTCAGCCCGGTGATGTGGTTTCTGGAACCGTTGCAAACATCACAGACTTTGGCGCATTCGTAGACATTGGCGGACTCGAAGGGCTCGTTCCACTCTCTGAAATCGCATATCAACGTCCCACGCATGCAGGACAGGTTTTGAAAACTGGACAGCAAGTTCGTGTTAAGATCCTTCAAATCGATTGGAAGGAAGATAAACTCACGCTGTCAATTCGGGCACTTCTGGACAACCCGTGGCAAGGTACTCTGCCCTTCAAAGAAGGTGATATCCTTGAAGGAAGAGTAGAGAGCATTAAGACATTTGGAATCTTTGTAAAGCTTCCAGAGAACTTCACCGGGCTCATTCCGGCAGGTGAATCTGGAATTCCACGCGGCCAGCCGTTTGATAAGCATTTCAGTCGTGGCCAAACTCTGCGCGTAATGGTTCACAATGTGGACCGCGATCGTGAAAAGATTTCACTTTCATTGAAGGGAGTTGCGGCACACGATCAGGCTGAAGAGTTCAGCGCGTATATGAAAACTCAGGAACCGGCAAGCGAAGAACTTTCGAGCTTTGGCAAACTCCTGATGGATTCGTTGAACAAGAAGAAGTGATTCGCTGAGATTACTACTTGTAGCATTACTTGTAGCCACGCAGGCCTGTAGCAAGAGCCAGATCATTCATAGTGACGACGTATCTCCTGGCGAACGCACCCAGGAGGTGGGCCGGGCAATTGTGCTCAAGTCGAAGGTTCTTGAGACACATTTTTTGCTGGTTGATGCAAATCGATCCAGTATGGTTCCCGGTGCTTCGGGAAAAAACTTCCGGATCTTCCTGCGAATCAAACCGGAGGATGCGCCATTGTGGACTGCCGGCAAAGAAACGTGGATCACGTCGTTTCCAAAAGATAAGAACTGGATACACGAAATCTTAAGGGATCCAGCGCTCCTGCATGAAGTAGAAAGCAACCAATTCACAACCTACTTCAAATCAGAAAACGGCTACCAATACACACTCTGGGTCAGCGACAACCATCGAATCATTTTGATTCGGTATGTGCAAAATTAGCATGGATTAGCCACAGATCGGAGCCGAGTGCTCGCTCTCGCCGCTTCAAGAAGTTGGGCGTGCAGTGTCAAATTCCCCGGGTCCCTTACCCCTTGGTTTCATCCCAGTTCTTTCCGAATCCTGCGTCAACACGCAAAGGCACACGCAAGTTTGCATCTTCCATATGTTTCTTAGCGATATCGAGCACTGCTTCTTTCTCCGCCGGAACCACATCGAATAAAAGTTCATCGTGGACCTGGAGAATCATGTCTGACTTCATCTGTTTTGATTTCATTTCAGCATGAATATCTATCATGGCTCGTTTGATTAGATCTGCACTTGTTCCCTGGATGGGGGTATTGATTGCCGTACGTTCTGCACCTTCGCGCCGGAAACGGTTAGGCGAACGAATATCTGCAATCTGTCTGCGCCGACCAAACAAAGTTTCAACATATCCGGTTTTACCTGCGAACTCGATGGTATCGTCCATGTACTTTTTTACGCCAGGATATTTCTCAAAAAACTTCTCAATGTAGGTTTTGGCTTCTGCGCGCGGAATCTGAAGGCTCTGACTCAGCCCAAAATCAGTAACTCCATAAATGATAGAGAAATTCACAACCTTGGCTTTTGACCGCATATCAGATGAGACTTCGTCCTCACCTACTCCAAAGATAGACGACGCTGTGCGTGTATGAATATCAATGTCGCTGCGCGTAAACGCTTCCATAAGCATTGGATCTTTAGAATAATGCGCCATGATACGTAGCTCAACCTGGGAATAGTCAAGCGAGAGGAGCTCGCTCCCCTTTGATGCAATGAATCCACGTCTAATAGCCCTTCCCTGCTCCTCACGGACTGGAATGTTCTGCAGATTTGGATCCATGGAAGAAAGTCGGCCAGTTGCGGCGACAGCCTGATGCATGGTCGTATGAATCTTACCCGTTTGGGGATGCACGATGAGCGGCAACGAATCCACATAAGTAGAGAGCAATTTTGTATATTTCCTGTACTCCAGCAAGTGATCAATCATTGGGTGGAGTCCACGCATGCGCTCCAGCTCACGCTGGTCCGTTGAAAAACCAGTTTTGATCTTCTTGCCCATTGGAAGACGCAGCTTCTCAAGTAAGATGAATTGCAATTCCTTGGTTGAATTCAGATTAAAGACCTGGCCTACTTCGTCGTAGACCTGCTTCTCAAGCTTTGCAATCCGCTTTTTGTAATCACTTGAGAGCGCGGCAAAATAATCCAGATCGATGGATACTCCGGCATATTCCATATCTGCAAGAGCCGGGATTAAGGGAATGTCCAATTCATGCGCAATCTTATAGAGATTTACCTCTTTGAGTTTAATCTCAAGGGCGGCAGTCAGTTGGAGAGTAATATCAGCATCCTCGCATGCATAGTCACGGATTTTCTCCGGAGGAAGTTGATCCATCGTAGTGCGTTTTCTGCCTGTGCCCACAATATCGTCGTAGTGAATTGTAGAATAGTCCAGGTAATCAAGCGCGAGATCATCCAGGTTATGCCGTCTAACGTTTGGATTCAGCAGATACCCGCCGAGCATAGTATCAAAACCTATGTTCCTGATGAGCATTCCGTGTCTTCGCAGTACGGTAAAATCGTACTTGATATTTTGTCCTACAAACGACAAATTCTTAGACTGAAAGAACTCAGAAAACAGCGGACGCACCTCTTCTATAGTAAGTCCTGCCCCGAAATGTGGGGAATCCACAGGAGGGATTGGAATATACTGCGCCACTTTGGCCTGAGAAGAGAGTGAAATTCCAACGAGCCTTGCAAGCATTGGATCAGACGCATCCGTTTCCGTGTCCACGCATACAATTGATTTCTTGCCATGGTCTGACAGAGCAGCACGAAGGCTCGCCATGTCCTTAATGATTGTGTAGGTAACCTTGCTCGCATCAAAGAAATCCTTTCCAGAGCGCAGTTCTGCCTCCGGTTCAGTTTCTTCCACATCTACATCATCAAATAAATCAGACTCTTCTTCCTTCTTACCTCTGCCTTTTTTTGCGGGCGCCTTTACATTTGCATTGGCCTCTATAGCGGATTTGTTCTGGGATTTGCCGATTCCGGGTCTTCCGGCTTCCCCTTTAGGTGCTTCCAATCCCGAAGCCCCATCCAATTCAGATTTTGTTTTACCGGCCGTATCATCCTTGTTTTCTGAATGACCTTTCTTTTTGGCCCGTCTGTCTGAGGCTCGGCGGAGCTCATCGGAAATTGCGCGGTAACCTTCCGTTCTGAAAAACTGAATTACGCTCTCGGCTAGAAAATCCGGCGTTTTCATTTTATCTTCCGGAAAATCCAAAACTTCCTGCACATCTGTGCGAATCGTTGCGAGCTTCTTGGAAAGATAAACGAGCTCTTCTGCGTCCTTTAGCTTTTGCCGCGTGCCCTCACGCGCGATCTTTGAAATATTCTTGTATAGCTTCTCAATGCTTTTGTTTTCGCGAATGAGTTCTGATGCAGTCTTGGGACCAATTCCTTTGGCGCCAGGAATGTTATCGCTTGAATCACCAACTAACGCCATGTAATCCGGGATCTGTGAAGGCAGGACTCCGATTTCTTTTACTACCCACTCCTCGTCTACAATCGTAAACTCTGTAACGCCCTTGGCTCCTTTGAGCATGCGCACATTCTTATCAATCAACTGAAAACAATCTTTGTCCGATGTGAGCAAATACACCTGGCTCTTCTTGCCAAATCGCACCGCCATTGTGCCCATTACATCATCTGCTTCAAATCCGGGAACTTCCGAGGTCGCAAAACCCATGTTACGCACAATCTCTTTGATCTCTACAATCTGCGATCTAAGATCGTCTGGCATTGGATTACGCGTTGCTTTGTAATCCTTGAACATTGCATCGCGAAAGCCCTTCCCGGGCGGGTCCCAGGCCACAAGGGTTTGATCTGGCTCAAAATCTTGCAGTATCTTGAAGAACATGCGAAAGAAGCCGAAAATAGCCCCGGTGCTCTGTCCCGACGCATTGGTCAGGTTCTGGCGCTCCAGGGCAAAATGCCCTCTGTAAGCCATGGCATGGGCATCGATTACTAGTATCTTCTTGGTTTTTTCCATATACGCGAATGGGGTGCTCAGCTTGACAGCGCAATCTGCCCGGGCAGTCTTGCCCCCCAGTCCACTATAGAGGAGCGCCCGGATGCTCAATACAAAAAAAGTCGGAGATAAGTTAGTCGTCTATCTAGAAGGACGATTAGATGTTTCCGTCGCAAATGATGTTGAAGAAGAACTGAATCGCATCATTGAAACCGAAAACCAGAAACATCTGGTTCTCAATATGGAAAAAGTCGAGTACATGAGTTCCTCGGGTTTTCGTGCGTGCATTTCCACGCTGCGCAAGCTCAATGCAAAGGAAGGAACGCTAAAACTCTGCTCAATCCGCCCGTCCGTTAAACGTATTTTTGACGTGATTGAGCTAACCTCGCTCTTTGACATTTTCGAGACCGAGGCAGACGCGCTTAAATAACGTGTCTGACTCCGGCCTGCTCGACCGCATTGTTTCGGTAAAAAAAGAAGAGATTCGCTCGCTTCCGGCTGGCTCTGCTCCCAAAGTTCAGAGCCGGTTTTTGGAAGAAATTCGCCGCCCGGCCGGCAAACAAATTCGCATTATCGCAGAGTGTAAGCGCACAAGCCCTTCTTCCGGGAGAATGCGCGAATTATACGATCCAGAGGCAATTGCCCAATCATATGCTGAGCTGGGTGCTGCTGCACTCTCTGTTCTAACGGACAGAGAATTCTTTGAAGGCAAACCGGAAGACTTAACCAGCGCAAAACGAAGCGGCCTACCCGCACTCAGAAAGGATTTTGTAATTCACGAGAAACAAATCGCTGATGCGGCAAGACTTGGGGCCGATGCCGTACTATTAATTGTGCGCATACTGGACGTTTCGCAGCTTTCTGAGTATATTGAATATGCCCGCTCGCTCGGTCTTCCGGCGCTTGTGGAAACTCATAATGAAAAGGAAATTGAAACGGCCGTACGAGTAAAATCGGAAATCATTGGAATCAATCACCGAGATCTGGACACGCTGAAAATGGATCTGTCGCTTACGCCAAGATTGGCACCGCAGATTCGTAAGGAAAATCCCGGAATCATACTGGTTGCAGAGTCGGGCGTTGAAAACGCTGAAGGAATTGCAACCGTTGATGCATTTGCAGACGCAGCTCTAATTGGAACTGCTTTCATGAAATCCACGGATCTTGCCGCCACCTGGAAATCCATTCTGGGTTGAGCGATTCTAAAAGATTCTCCGCAAGACTCGCAACCGTCTCAGTTCCAGACGAGGAACTTTGCAAAAATCCAATACATTCTTAATCGTGCTGCTCGGAGCACTCACAGCGGTGGGACCATTTTCAATCGATATGTACCTGCCTGGACTGCCTTCCATTGCCAGGGATTTTGCAGCACCGATTGCAAACGTTCAGCTGACTCTAACCAGTTTCTTTTTTGGAATTGCATTTGGTCAGTTGCTCTATGGCCCCATCATTGATCGCTTCGGTAGAAAGATACCTCTGATCGTTGGCCTTGTAATTTATATACTAAGCACAATTGGTTGTGCGCTCAGCAACTCAGTCGATATGCTCATCGTGTTTAGGCTTTTGCAATCACTTGGAGCATGCGCTGGAATGGTAATCTCACGCGCAATTGTCCGCGACGTATTTAGCCCACACGAGGGAGCTAAAGTATTTTCTCAGATCATTCTGGTAATGGGTGTAGCTCCCATTGTTGCGCCTACGGTTGGTGGATTCCTTCTAACATACACTAGTTGGCGAATCATATTCGTTGTCCTGGCTTTGATTTCTGCGGCAACACTTGCAACAGTCTGGTTTTATCTACCCGAGACTCGACAGCCTGACCGTGGCATATCCCTGCGACTTGGCCCTGTATTTGAAGAATACCTTGAGGTTCTTAAGACACCGCGTTTCTATATTTACACGCTTACTGCAGGCTTTGCTGCAGCCGTACTGTTTTCATACATTGCAGGCTCGCCCTTCGTATTCATGGAGATCTATGGATTTAGCAAAGCACAGTATGGAATATTGTTCGGCATCAATGCTGCTGGCTTGATCCTTGGAAGCCAGCTTAACAATTTGCTTCTGAATCGATTTGAATCCGTAACGATAACCAAATTTGTTGCATTTCTTTACTTACCGGTTGGCCTGTTGCTCCTCACTTCCCTTGAACTGGATCTGGGGCCCTATCCCGTTATGGTATTGCTATTCTTTCTTGTCAGCGGTTTCGGATTCATTATTCCAAACTCATCAGCCTTGTCCATGGCACCGTTCAAACAAAACGCGGGTTCAGCCTCTGCACTTATGGGTGCTCTGCAAATGGGATTCGGTGGATTTGCATCTGCAATCGTAAGCTTGCTGCATGATGGAACTGCAGTTCCCATGGGAATTGTAATGGCAGCTTCCGGTTTCATGGCCTTTGTTATACCAGTATTTTTCAGAAAGCATGAAACGGTTCCAGTGCCAGCATCTTGAAACCGTCAGCTTACGCTGGCACCCACATTAATACTTTCGGCCTATGCGATAACACAGCGTTAAGCGATCTTGATCTAAAGATCGCATGACGGCATTTTCCAAACAATTGCTTCAGAGAATTTGATCTTTTCAGAAAAAATACAAATTCCTTGCGAGTTGTTTTTTTGCTCAAACAACTTGACCATTTTCTCTCGCAACGCGCCATGGAAGAGTGAAGAGCAAATTACTGCTTTTGATCCTGACAGCAGGATCGTGCTCGTTTACAAAGGTTGCGGATAGAGCCGGAGACTTTCCGCTTTTGTTGCTTATAACAACCCAACTAACTCCACGCCTTGCAGGAAATCCTGATCTTCTTATGGCGCATTCTGCGTCAGGCGGCACAGCAGGCTCTCTATACACCGTTGAAAATAATCAGGCTGGACCGGAGGGCTCAGGGTTTCTGAAATCCGAAATCATTGACGAAATCAGTCGCAGTGACTCGTATATATCGATCAGGCTAACAACAACCATCAACCACTTTGGAAGAACCTGTCGAACAATTCTAGTAAAGCGAACCGACCTGACCACAACCTGTCTCGATCAAACTCCCCGTTGCCCCGGAGGCCAGGATGTCTGTCCAGGCAAGCCGATTCAATCGGACGAAACTGGCAGAATCGTAAGCATGATCGATTCAAATGGCAATGTTTTGATGGTCCGGCCTGGCACTGATCCTGCATCCGTCACACAGCTCGCTGCGGGGGCTACTGCCTTTGCGATGAGCAAATCCGGTTACACAATGGTACGGCTTGCTAACAATTCCTTTCAGATCTTCCACCCGGATGGGGGAAGCATACTGGCATTTCAAAATGCAGCTGTAACATGCATGTTCGGCGGTCTGGAGGATACGTTCTACGTTCAGATAGGACAGGATATTCGGAAGTTATCCTACGGGGCTCCAGCACCGGGAACGGTGTGGACTGGCGCGCCTAACTTTGCCTGCGGCTCTGTGGTACAGGCGGAGGGAATAGTTGGGATAATCTATGATAGGACCGTAACTGACGGCACAAGAGTTCACTTTCCATTGGCAACAGAGGCCGGCCAGGCAGGCATTCTTTCTTACGTAGATCCAGCCACACACATCGCTATCAACGGCAGTGCCGGGACGCTCGCTTTCGCCGGACCGGGAAACCCTTCCTTTGGAACTCCCCTGGGCCGTGTCATTGCGATGGGATCACAACAGCAGATCATAGTCGCAGATGACCTTCAGGCTTTCGAGATTGCCCGCGATGGAACCATGTTCTATTCTGTCTCCTGGCCGATTGATGGAACGATAGTCGGCTTTGTTCCAGCCGGATCGAGCACCCACACAACACTGCTGCAGCACGAACATTTGCGCGTGTCTAGCATGGCTTCACCTAAGTAAGTTTCATTCGCTTACAAAGAACTCCAGATCCGCTACGAGCGTACCAAGTTTATTTGCACAATTTTCTATCTCCAGGAAAATAAATCGGTCACAAGACTATTTCAGAAAAATGTAAAAACATACGCGGCCCCTCGTATAAATAAAAAGCAAAGAGGAGCTTAAGATGAAACCTTTCAAAAAACTATCCCTCGCTGTCGTTCTAATGTCGCTGATACTGCAGCAAGCATGCAATGACAAGAAGGACGATATCACCCCTATCGCACTGCTTGCACTTGCTGGCGCCCCGTCGAGCAGTGCCACTCAGGGACCATTGCCACAACCCGCATTGGATACAGCAATCATGGTGCTGAACGGAACAAATCTGGTTTTGACAAATCGTTTTTCCTGTACGACCGGAACTACCGGGATAGGCTTTGCGATGGTTGATACGGATAACCTGCCAACTCTGTTTATCCATAATATTAATTTCGCACTGCAAAGTGGAATTAGCGTAGGACCTGGCGGCTCCGTGCTCGACATAGATGTTCCAGGCGGACTCTTGAATCCATCGCAAAACTGTAAGGCGTCAATTCGTGAAAACACAACGACTGTTTATGATCTGGAAGTCACATCGTGCCCAATGCAAGGGACCCTGGGAAACCCAAATCCTGCTGCAGCAAGCGTGTCTTTCCGCGTGCGTTGCGCCAAATAAGAACGTTAGGTGCCCTCCTCTTGGGGGCACCTTATCTCCAGAATCGAATCGACACAAGACTTACATTTTTGAACTTGCTCATAGGTTCTGAAAAACACATGACACGTATCCTCCCGCATGCACGACTCGCCTGTCTCTGTGCAACTGCATTGTTCTACTCACAGCACCTTGCGGCTGAGCCAGCGGACATAGTTTTTCTAAATGGCGGAAGAATCCTCGTTGGATCGTTTGAAGAAAAACAGGGAAACTCCATTCAATTCCGCCCTCGCAATCAAAACCCTGTCATGCTGAAATCGAACGAAATGCTGGGTCTGCTACTTGGCTATGAAGGTACGCGTGCATGTCTGACATTGCGCGCAGACCCAAAGGTTCGTGATTGTTCAGTTTCGATCCTGGCACTGGACCAAACATTTCTATTCACTGACAAAAACGGCCAGCGTGAAATTCTTCCAAAGGAAATTTCGGAGCTGACATTTGAGAAAAAGGACGCTCGTAATACGATTCTTCCAATTCTCCATCCCGGCATGCATATGCGATTGCAAAACACAGACATCGAAGGGACTATCGCTGAAGCAGGACTTGAAAGTTCGCATCTGCGATTGCCTGACGGGCGATTATTCGCTATCGCAGAATCAGAAGTACTCGCAGGTAAACTTTTCCAACCAGACCGAGGTTTCTTAGAAGTTGCGCGCGATGCCTGGAGGAAGGATGCAACGCTCTTTGTACCCGGTGTTGCCGGGTTCAAATCTGGCAGAATTCTAGAAGGCCTGGCGTTCGCTTCAGTGTTCAGTGCAAGCCTCGCGCAGGGTTTTTACCATCATAATCAGGCGGAGAAGACAGCGCAAAAATCCAACGACGATTTCGCGTATCGGTTGTTTGGCATTGGAAGCTATCCCGCAGAGTTCCGAACCCAGGTAAGAGCCCGTAACACAATGTGGGGCATTGCGATGGGAACCTTTGTAGTCCATACCGTCCGCATCATCTGGTTGCGGCGCTGGACACCCGGGATTCTGGAGCTTAGAATGGAATCTCGGGCTGTCAAGATGGGAATGACGTTTCCCCTGGACATGGGCATAGCGCAGAAATTTTGAGCCTTCGCATGACGATCTGTAAGGTTTGACGGGAAGCGTGACGAATTAACGATGCGGTAACTTACAAAAATGTTCAAAATTTTTAGAAGCTGTTCGTATCATAGATGAAACAAGGCCTACTGGACGTTCGGGATCTAGAATCCCTTTATCAGGCACATAAAGCGGAGGTACTCCGGTATCTTACTTCGTTGACCCATGACCTGGATGACGCTCACGATTTGTTTCAGGCGGTTTTCATGCGTTTGATCAAACACGTAGAGGCGGGGAAGGTTCGTTCGGAGACAGCGCGAGCATACATCTTTCGCATGGCTCACAATCTATTTGTGGATGCCTATCGCCGTCGCAAATCAGAAAACCGCGCTTTCGAACATCATGCAGAGGTGGCTCCCGCCTTCAGTGAACTTGAATCACCTCGAATTGATATTCAGGAGGCCTTTCTCGCGCTTGCAGAATCCGGGGAACTTACGGACAGGCAAGCCGATGTGCTGCGCTTACGATTTCTATCAATGCAGGAAGTTGAAGATATAGCCCGTACACTTGATATGGGTACTCATACGGTATATCGCGAGATTCGCGCTATCCTTGCCGCTGCGCATTCCCGCTTTATTGGGTTGGGACTGTCACTCGACGATTTTCAGGAAGTGAGGGACTCATGAAAGATGACGCACAGGAAAAGAACTTGCTTGAGTCGCTTACACAAGACTCTCCAAAAACATGGCCAGCGCCCTGGGGCCGTGGGAGAGATCTTCCAACAACTATCCGGTCAGACGTGGACGCGGCCGTGCTCGCTGCAATCCGTTCGGCGCAAGCTGTTCCCGCTCCGGCTAATAGACGTATATGGGTTGCCGCTGCAGCCATTTTGCCAATTGCAGTGGGCCTATTTATTTTCTTTCAAAGGAAAACCGAGCCCGGCTTAGATATAAACGTGGCCAACTCACTTGGGACTCAGATCACCCCTGGTGGGATTTCTTCTGAACGCTTATTCGAGCTCAAGCAGGGCGATGCCGTGCAGCTTGAAATTCCTGCGACCGGGAAGGCAGTAGTTGCGATTGGGCCAGCCAATTTCCAGATCACAAAGGAGGCGGACGAAGTTCAGATTCATCTCCAGAATGGACGAATTACTCTACTGTCACAGATTAAATCTTCACATTCAGGCCTCGCCTTCATCGTAGGATCTGTCAGACTCCTTCCGGTCGGAACATCTGGGCTAATTGACGTAAATGCAGGAAATATAGCGTTAACAGTCACGGAAGGTGCATTCGAAGCGCGTTTCAACGATGGTAGGCCAACCGAACTCGTTTCAAGCGGGAAGACCTGGACGTATGCAAACAACCGGAGCGAATTGGCTAAGGCATCCGCGGCCGATAAGGCAAAAGTAAACGAAATGCAAGTAATCTGGAGAAGCGGAGGGCCACTGAGTCCGTCCATTGTTGCGCCTGCTTTGCCTTCACCGCAGGATGCCCTGGACTTGATTCGAAAAACCTACGGAAGCATTCAGCGCGTGGAACAGAAGGATGGTAGCATAATCTTTGGGTACGTGGAAGGCATATCGCGCGAAACCATGACGATTGTAACGCCCGACGGAAGGGTCTCCATCGCACGAAGCAACGTAGTGTCCATGAAAGACTACTGAGTGGACTGCTACGAGTCCCTCGCTTGATACTTGCAGAGTTTTTCTGCTGGAATTGATTTTTTAAGCAACGTTTGGGGATCAGATCATTCAAATGGTCCCTGCAAAATTTTGTTTCGGCTCTCGTATAAAAAATATGAAACGAAGCAGAACGACCCTGACTTATCTCGCAATGACCCTGGGATTACTGGCAATCAGCTGTAAGACTGAAAAGGAAGACCCGAGCACACAACTCGCACCCTTGCTCCTCTCCATGCCGCTCATTCAATCGGCGCCAAACCAGAGCACCTGCGCTGGCCCTGGATCACTCCCGCTTTTCACTGACCCAATGCCGCCGGAAAATGAGATCCTAACCCTTCATCTGGGGGAATCGATTGTGCTCGATCAAGCAAACCAGCCTGGCAGTCCAAATCTTGTCTGGGATTTCTTCGCCGGCACAGAATACCTGGGCTTCTACCAACGCTTCGCGCGCCATGTCCAGGCGGAACAGTGCGCATCCTACACACCCACGTTTCCTGGCTTTCATTATCTCAAGTTGTGCAACTCACAAGCATGCCTGGCGCGCGGAATTATCAAAGTAGAGGGCCAAATGAACCGAGCGCCTGTTGCACGTGCTGCTCCAATTCCACTGGTTGTTCCAGTCGGAGTCGGCCAGACGCTTGACCTGAGCGCAAGCACTGATCCAGAAAACGATGAGCTAAAGTTTGAATGGAAAATACTCATCAAACCAGCTGGTTCAAGTGCAGTCGCTCCGACTTCAGGGCCAGCCGTTCAGTCATTTACACCCGATCAGCCTGGAAAATATTTCTTAATGAGCAGAGCTCGCGATGGATTTGAAAATCCGTTTCGATTTCTTGACGAAGCTAACAGCCAGATATCTGCGCTTCTCTACGCTCGCATTCCTGGGAATCAGGCCCCTACGATTTCTCTGGGAATGACTCCGTCGAATCCAACTGAATCAACAGCAATAACATTCGATGCGTCCGCGAGTACAGATCAAGACGATGCAGAGCTCAAAATCCATTACTGGAGTCTGATTCGACTCAATGATTGGGGATCCTGGGAGCTCGATCGCGAGAGTGATCAGTTCACCGATGGTCAGCTGACCTTCACGATTGCGCCGACAGCTGGCACATACCAGATCTATGTGTGCCTTGCTGATTATGTTGGCCGCGACTTTGGTTTGGAAGGTGAAGAACAAAGTTGCACCTACAAAGAGTTTGTAGTCGCTCCTTAAGGGGGAGAAGCGGTTAACCGCAGATGAACACGGATGCACGCAGAGCAGACTGGATTAGGTCTGCTACACTGCGTTCATCCTCTTCCAGCCTCAGTTCATCGGCGGTTGTTTTCTTAAATCCGATCCGCTTTCTGTCCTGCAAGTTTGCGCGCTGCACGCAGGTTAGAACTCATCGTAGTGATCTGTGGATTTACAGAAAGCCCGGTTGGAATCCAGCAAGCATCCATCACAAAAATGTTCTTATGGCCGTAGAGTTCAAAGTCCGGATTAATTGCACCGGTCTTTGCATCTGATGAAGCCTGAATTGAACCATGCGGATGGGCTGACCCAACGCTCAAGCGACCAGGTTCAATTTTCTTCTTCAAAACCCAGTCAAAGTTTGTCCCG
>JAIOPQ010000119.1 GCA_021413825.1 Spirochaetia bacterium
CTTATGGAAAAAGCTGTATTTGGAATTCCGGAACTCTTCAGGGATAAAATCAAAACAGCAGCCCTGGTCGCAAATCCTGGATGCTTTCCTACTGGAGTCATCGTTCCCCTGAGACAACTCTCAGGATTTAAAGATGAAATCCTGGGTATCTCAATCGACGCAAAGTCAGGCGTCTCTGGTGCAGGCGGCAGAACGGAAGACGGCGGATTCGCCTACACCTCAGTCTATGAGAACTTTCGTGCGTATAAAATTCTGGGACATCAGCACTGGCCTGAGATCGTGGAATACGGCGCACCAGAACTGGAAGACCGCATTGTATTTACGCCGCATCTACTTCCGCTCTTTCGCGGAATTCTAAGCACCATTACAATCTTCTGGAAGACAGACGCACCGGATCTCAATTCTGTATTTAAGAATCTTAAACAACCATTCGTGCGAGTCCTTTCAACTCCAGAAGAGGTTCAGTTGAATCGTATCCAGCACACAAACTATTTGGATGTTGGACTTCGTTCGCGTGGAAAGCAAACCGTAATCGTTACAGCCCTGGATAACCTTGTAAAAGGCGCAGCAGGCCAGGCCATTCAAAACTTGAATCTAATGGCAGGTATAGAAGAGACTACAGGTCTGGTCTAGGATAGAAAACGGCCGCAGACCCATTTAACAAAAAAAAAATGGACACAGGAGACGGAAATATCATCCGAATCTTATGTGTATGAGCGCCAAACAGCAAAGCTTCAAACGATTCGCGCGATGCTTTATCGTAATTGGCCTATGTTGCACTGGTTGTATTCGATTCCCGGTTCCACATGAATATGCAGACCAACAACTGCTATTAGCCCTGTTCTACAATACTTCTGTGACGGGAAATAGTGTACCCTATGCCCTGCCCGTTTCTGGCGCGAAAGCCTGGCTGCTGGGCAGCTACGGGGTTAACACTTCAGGGTCCATCCTTACATGGGCAGACCAATCCGGGAACGGACTGGATGCCGTGTCAGTTGGAACTCTGCGACCTACTCAAACCACAAATGCTCTAAATGGGCATGCTGTTATTCATTTCAGCGGAACGCAGCGGCTGAACATGGGGTATCTGGCTATGGCACAGCCAAGCTCGGTCTTCATTGTGGCCCGTCGCACCTCTGCAGGTACTATTAACACTTTCTTTGATGGCGACGCGAATCGGAACAATTTCAATCACCTCAATACCGGGACGTATTCCATCTATGCTGGAACAGCCTTGAACAGCGCGGTAATCAGTGCCGCCAGTTACCGAGTGCTTTTCGCAGCATACAACGGAGCCTCATCCATTCTTGGAGTGGATGGATTCGCAGATACAAATGGAAACGCCGGAGCAACGCCCATGGGCACGCCGATGATTGGCGCTGATAGCACCGGAGCCTTTCAGCTCGTCGGAGACATCGCAGAAATTATCATCTATAATAAATCTTTGACCGGAGCGGAGCGTACTTCCGTGACCAACTATCTTAAAACACGCTACGGAATTTAAGGCCTGGAATCCTGATCCCTGTCTATCTGCGGTCATCTGCGGTTAATTTCGCTCCTCCGTGACCTTTGTGTTCTCTGTGGTTAATTCCCCGTTGACGCGAGGCGTGGTTTGATTTTCTTGAAAGACAACGGGATGTAGCGCAGGGGTAGCGCACACGTCTGGGGGGCGTGCGGTCGCTGGTTCAAATCCAGTCATCCCGAATGTTATCAAACAAAAAAGGGCCTTTCGGCCCTTTCTTTTTTAGACAGTGAGCAAATCGCCTAAACTGCTACAGGTGATGCCAGTTTCAGTTTGGTGAGATTTGCCGCAATGATTGCAAGACTGTCCACATGATACTTCTTGATCTGTTCGAGTCTTTCAGCTTGCCCTTCACCTTTTTGTTTGGCAGCACTGCGTTCCATCAGCATCCCAGCAATGAAACGTGCGGAAATTTCAACGAGCTCGAATGCAAGCATGTCCTTGGCTTCGCCGTCGCCGATTGATTTGAAGGCCGCAACGCCCTCTTCCAGGTGCGCTTTCACGCGGAGCAATGTTGGGCTTCCCTGGAATTTGCTCAGTTCTTCGTCAATGTAAGCACGCAGATGACCTGCAGGCGCCATACCGGCTACAACGCCACCAATGGTGGCTACAACCTGGAGTTGTGTTGTGCCTTCGTAGATGTTTGTGATTCTCGCATCGCGATAGATTCGAGCCACGTCATAGTCTTCCGTATAGCCTGCACCGCCGTGAATTTGCAACGCATCGTAGGCGATCTTGTTGCACATCTCACTTGTGTAATATTTTGAAAGCGGAGTGAAGTAGTTAGCAAGCTTTTCCCACTTCCGAACGGTCTCATCTTTTCTAACATCTCGATCTGCCATTCCGCTGTGCTCAAGCCGCTCCAGTCTCCAGAGATACAGGTCAACCGTGCGAGCGGCCTCCACGAGAAGGCAGCGCATAGCCGCGATTTCACGCTCCATATGCTCAAGCATTTTCTTAACGGCCGGAATCTTCTCAATTGCTTTGCCAAACTGAATACGCTCTGATGCATACTTCCGCGCTTCGTAGAATGCAGCGGTTCCAATTCCCATTGATTGTGCGGCGATTGAAAGACGAGCGGTATTCATCATGCCCATTGCATAACGCACAAGCCCCTGTCCCTCTTCCCCGATCAATTCGCCTGGTGAAGAATCATATACGACTTCGCATGTAGGTGAGCAATGAAGGCCGAGTTTCTTCTCAATGCTTGCAATATGCACATCTGCACCTTGCACGAGGAAGAAAGAAAGGCCGCGAGCGCCGCTTGTAGGAGTTCCAGTACGAGCAAGAGTTAGAATTACAGATGGCGTATCTGTAAACCCACAACCATGCGTAATGAAGCGTTTGGTTCCAGTAATTCTCCAGACACCGTCGGCGCCTTTTTCTGCTTTGGTCTGAACGCCAGGCAGATCAGATCCATAGTTAGGCTCTGTCAGGGCCATGGCTCCCGTAAGTTTTCCGGAAGACATAAGCGGAACGTATTTGTCCGACATTTCCTTGGATGCAAATCGCTCGATTGTTTCTGCGAGATTCGCGCAGCCTACTGCAATTGCGAGCGCCGCATCAGATCGACCCATGATTTCCATCATTAGAGCTTGAACCGTGCACGGTAAACCCAGACCGCCGCGTCTGCGGCTAATGCCGTATGGTTGCAGGCCAGCTTCTTGAATAGCTTTGTACGCGCGCGTCATTGCTTCAGGGAATACTACCTTCCCATCAGAGTACTTGAGGCCTTCGCGGTCCATCTCTGCGGCAACCGGAGCAATTGTTTCACCGGCAACTTCGCCCAGTGAATCAAGAAGTGTGCGATAATATTCCAGCGCGTCCTCGTAGTTACCCGGGGCGTATGCCAGAGCTTCGTTCTTTGTTTTCTGATATTCTTGCGCGTCGGTAAAATTGTCCTCAAACGCATCGATGATTTCATTCCAGTTGATAATGTCGCTAAACTGCGCGACCAGGTCTTTGTTGGTCGAAAAATAGTTGTTCTGAATCAAAGGGTCCTCCGCCGTAAATTACACGGTGTCAGCCGAGAAAAAGACGGTTGGGCTCACGGTCAAGATTTTTGACCGGCACCATTGGTCGCCAGACGAACCATTTCAGGGCCAATACGATTCAGCGGAAGCACATGATCGGCTCCGCCCAGGCGGATTGCTTCTTGCGGCATACCGAATACCACGCAGGTCTCTTCATTCTGAGCAATCGTGACGGCACCCCGTTTGTGCAGAGCCTGCATACCAAGGGCACCATCACTGCCCATCCCGGTGAGAATCACGGCTACGAAATTCTCCCCACCCAGGTTGACTGCAGAATGAAACAATGCGTCTACGCTCGGTCTATGTCTGTTTATAAAATCGCCGGAGCGCACGATTGCTCTGTATCCTTCTGAATTTCGGGCAATCTCCATATGAAAATTCCCCGGCGCAATTAGAACTCGTCCAGTAAGGACTGCGTCCCCGTCGCTTGCTTCCATTACGTCTACGTTTGTGAGAGTATTCAATCGATCCGCGAATGCGCGTGTGAACTTTTCTGGCATGTGTTGTACAATTAAGACTGGAGGCGCATCGGCTGGAAGGCTCAGTAGTATTTCTTCGATGGCCTGTGTGCCACCCGTTGAAGCACCCAGCAATATAATTCTTCCGCCAGGTCGTTTACCTTCAATTCGCGCCGGCGCAGCTCTGGGAACCTGCGGGACTGGCGCAGTAGAAGGTAGTCTGGCTGTTCTTGCGATTGCAGCACCGCGTACGGCCTCCTGGATTCTTGCTGTGCTTTCCTGCAAGAATTCCTTTGTGCCCATCCTGGGCTTTGCAATGATTGCAACTGCACCGGCAGCCGTTGCCTGTAGAGTGGTAGACGTGCCTTCCTCCGTGAGCGTAGAACAGACCACGCAGGGTGTAGGATGTTCCGTCATGATCTTGCGCAAAAAATCGATGCCGTTCATACGCGGCATTTGCACATCAAGAATGATTACGTCAGGCCAGCGCTTTGCCATTTTTTCCATGGCGAAGATAGGATCCTGCGCTGTGGCCATTGTTTCCATGTCAGGACTTGAATCTATGATCTGTTGGAGAACGGTGCGCACCACCGCAGAATCGTCCACGATCAGAACGCTGATCTTTTTTTTATCGCTCACGATCTTCTCCGGTACACATGGGGCGCAGCTGTTTCGAGCTGGTCAGTTACGCTGATAAGCGACTCTGCCGTGCCAATCACGAAAAATCCACCGGGCTTTAAAACATGCATCATTCGATCAACGATTTGCTTTCGCGTAACAGCATCAAAATAAATCATTACATTGCGCAAAAAAATAAAATCGAAATGCCCCAGGTCATTTGGAGGCGAAAGCAGATTGATTTGTCTAAACTTCACGTGACGCCTGAGCTCCCGGGATATGCAAAACGTTCCCTCATTTGAGCGTACACCGCGCAGGCAATACTTCTTGAGCAGGTCCGGCGCTAGCCCTTCCGCCCGTTCCATTGAGTAAACCCCGCGCTCAGCGCGGTCCAGAACTCGCTGACTAATATCAGATCCGAGAATGTCAAATCCTCCGTCTATTCCAAGAGTTTCAGCACACGTCATTGCCATTGTATAGGGTTCTTCGCCACTTGAACAGGCAGCACTCCAGGCCCGAATAACGCCGCGTGATCCTTTCATGGCCAGAAGCTTTTCGCGCATGAAAACAAAATGCGCAGGCTCTCGAAAAAACCGCGTTTCATTTGTAGTAAGGAGGTCTGTCATCATCTGACATTCTACTGCATCCCGCTTTACCAGGCGAAAGTAATCATCAAATGTTCGCAGTTCAAAATGACGCAGCCGACTCATCAATCGCCCGGAGACCAGGGGCTTCTTACCGTCATTCAGGGCGATGCCGGTGGTATCATATAAAAGTTTCTGGAATAGTTTAAATTCCTGGTCCTGCAGGGCCGGTGCTTGCCACGTCACGCGCTTTTCCTTCCAGGAAGTAAGCGCTTGAGGAACTCGCCGGTATGACTTTCGCGCACTCGTACGATTTCTTCTGGCGTGCCAGTCGCAATTATCTCGCCACCGCCGTCGCCCCCCTCTGGTCCCAGGTCTATGATGTGATCCGCTGTTTTGATTACATCCAGGTTGTGTTCAATGATGACCATTGAGTTACCACGATCCACTAGAGCGTGAAGCACGGTCAGTAGCCTTGCAATGTCCTCGAAGTGAAGACCAGTTGTGGGTTCATCCAGGATATAGAGAGTCTTTCCGGTGCTGCGCTTTGAAAGCTCGGTTGCAAGTTTAACTCTTTGCGCTTCACCGCCCGATAGGGTTGTGGCAGCCTGGCCCAGACTGATATATCCCAAACCAACTTCAAGCAGAGTCTCAAGCTTTTTGTTTACTACGGGGATGTTTCTAAAAAACTCAAAGCCCTCTTCAATTGTCATCTCAAGCACATCAAAGATGCTCTTGCCATGAAATTTTACTTCCAGCGTTTCCCTGTTGAATCGTTTGCCCTTGCATACGTCGCACATAACGTATACATCAGGAAGAAAATGCATTTCAATTCGAATGATCCCAGCACCTTCGCAATTTTCGCAACGCCCACCAGGAACGTTAAAGCTAAATCTGCCCGGGGCATACCCGCGAACTTTTGCCTCTGGTAGCCTTGCAAACAGATCGCGGATTGGGGTAAATAGTCCAGTATATGTGGCCGGATTTGATCTGGGCGTTCGACCAATGGGTTCCTGGTCTATGCAAATTACACGATCGAGCGCGTCGATGCCCGTTATTCGCTCATGCTTCCCTGGATGAGCACGACCTTCGCCAATCTTTGCATTTAGCGCTTTAAACAGGATATCATTTACCAGAGTCGATTTGCCGGATCCAGAAACACCAGTTACAGTTACAAATTTTCCAAGCGGAATCTCAACATCGATTCCTTTGAGATTGTTTTCTTTTGCTTTCTTGATCAGGAGTTTCTTCCCGTTTCCTTCGCGTCTCGTGGGAGGAACCTCAATCTTGCGTTTACCACTGAGGTATTGCCCCGTGATACTGTCCGGGAATTTGAGTAGCTCATCTGGCGTGCCATGGCCTACAACATACCCTCCGTTGCTTCCGGCACCCGGTCCAATGTCGATTACATAGTCAGCCGCACGAATCGTGTCTTCATCGTGTTCCACTACAATTACGGTGTTTCCCAGATCGCGCAGGTTCTTGAGCGTATTGAGCAATCGATCATTGTCTCGCTGATGCAATCCAATCGATGGTTCATCCAGAATGTAAAGCACTCCCATCAAGGAACTTCCAATCTGTGTAGCCAGGCGAATACGCTGCGCTTCTCCGCCAGATAGAGTTCCGGCAGACCTGGCAAGGGTCAGATAGCCCACACCTACGTCGTTTAGAAACGTTAGGCGCTCTTTGATCTCTTTGGCTATTCTACCTGCAATTTTCTCTTCGCTTCCCGTCAGGTGAAGCTTGGAAAAGAATGCAAGGACATCGCGTACATTTTTTGCCGTAATCGAATCGATTGTTTCGGCGTGAAATTTTACGGAGAGTGATTCAGGCCTGAGCCGCTTTCCCTTGCATTTAGGGCACGGTTTTTCAGCCATGAAGCGTTCAAGCCACATGCGCATATCGTCTGATTTGGTTTCCAGATAACGGCGACGAAGGTTTACAAGTACTCCTTCGAATTTTAGTTTTGATCCGTCGCCTGAACCGTAGAGAATTATCTTACGACTCTTCTCAGGGATTTTTTCAAAAGGCATCTCAGGATCAAATCCCAGCTTACGACCCAGGTTATGCACCTGCTCAATAAACCAGTAACTCTTTGAAGAACCCCATGCTGAAAGGGCTCCCTCGAGCAGGCTCTTGTCGGGATCTGTAACGACCAGGTCTTCATCGAACTCCAACAGAACGCCCAGGCCATCACAATTTGGGCAAGCACCAAGGGGCGAATTAAAAGAAAAACTGCGCGGGGAAAGTTCCGGGAGCGAAAGATTGCAATGCGTGCAAGTGCTGTTGCGAGAAAATATACGATCTTCGTGGCCGTCGTTTACAAGGACCATACCTCCGCCTTTCTCAAGGGCTGTTTCAAGCGAATCGGCAAGCCTGGAACGAATCCCTGGTTTGTTCACGATTCGATCTACGACCAGTTCGATTGTATGTTTTTTGGTTTTGAGTAGATTGATGTCTTCTGCAAGGTCCCGGATCTCTCCGTTCACGCGCAACCGGACGAATCCTGTTTTTCGTGCATCTTCAATTATGTCTTTGTGTTCGCCCTTGCTTCCTTGAATCAACGGGGCTAGAATTTGCAGCTTTGCTCCTTCCGGATATGCCTGAACCATTTCAACAATTTGATCAATGCTAACGGACTGGATTTTACGCCCGCAATTATGGCAATGTTGAACGCCTGCGCGCGCAAACAGCAGCCGAAAATAATCATAGGTTTCCGTTACAGTGCCAACTGTGCTTCGGGGATTTCGATGAGTTGTCTTCTGTTCGATTGAAATGGCCGGACTCAGACCCTCGATTAGATCAACGTCTGGCTTTTCCATCTGACCCAGGAACTGCCGCGCATATGAGGAGAGCGATTCCACATAACGTCGTTGGCCCTCTGCGTAAATGGTATCGAATGCCAGGGAGGATTTGCCTGAACCC
>JAIOPQ010000035.1 GCA_021413825.1 Spirochaetia bacterium
AATGTGACATAATCCACGTAGGAAGGAAACGAAAAGGATACTCAAACCCACAGCGTTAAGCGATCTTCGAGCACAAATAAAGTCAAAGCGATCAGAAGCAGGCGCAGACTGTATTCAATGGCGGCCGCAACCAGAAACCCACCAATGGCCCCCCTAACAGTCTCCGCTGTAATGTGATTCATAACCTCCGTCGAAACCCACTTAACACCTGACAAACCAAGATGCAGGAAGGCGCCTGCACCCTTCTGCATCCATTCAACGGATTGTAGAGCTTCGATAGAATTCTTATAGAACCTGAAGTTTCTTAGTGCACGCAGGCCGGCACAAATATCAAGGGTTGTCTTGTGCTGCTCAATTGCGCGGTAAACTGTGTAGCCCGTCAACGCTATCATTCCCGCCATCAAAGCAACGAACGCTACCGGTTGTTTCTGAAATGCAACGTTAAGCGGTATATCTTGAATGCGTCCGCCAAGGAATAGTATGTAGCCGTATGCAAGGAACGAACTAATTCCGAGGGCAAATCCAATCAAATTGCTCTGAACATGACTCCACTTCCAATATTCGCGGAAGAACAGGCGCACGTCTTTGAGGAATCCCTGGCGAAAGATTTCATATGCACGCCTACCAAACGCCACTACGCGAATGAGAATGATTGTCAAAAAGACCAGGTGCACAAAGGACAAAAGCTGCACAACCTATCCGACCGTTTCAAGAATCAGAGCGCAAGCAATAATATGCTTTGACGGTTTACAGGCCCTGGCCTAAAATTTGTCATGCGAATTCTACTTTGTATTCTTGCGCTCGTGGGCTTTATCTACTGTGCAAAAAAAGAGCCGGGCGTTCCGTATCCAGAAGGATACCAGAAATGGGCGCTCCTTAAATCCGCGTTAATTACTAAAGGTGAGCCACTCTTTGATCCATTTGGTGGTATCCATCATATCTACGGAAATCGTGAAGCGCAATCTGCAATTGAAGCAGGACAGACTCCGCCAGATGGATCCGTCCTTGTGTTTGATCTCTTTGAAGCCGTTTCGAGTGATTCCGGGGATACGGAAGGGGCTCACAAATTCGTGGCTGTGATGATCAAGGATTCAGAGCAATTCAAGTCCACCGGTGGTTGGGGATACGATGCATTCAAAGCAGACACCAAAGAGCGCTTTGTTAAGGATGCTACTAAAGAGTGTTTTGCGTGTCATAAATCACAATCTGGAAATGACTTTCTTTTTACGACTGCGCAAAAATAACTTTTATTGAAACTGCAATCCCGCTGATAGAACTCCTATTAGCCTCAGTAAAATTTAGGCAACATTGCACGGCGTTCGTCTAAAATCAAGTGACGGATCGAACATCCCGGCTTGAATCGTGCATATGAAATGGAAATCAAAGCAAATCGCTCTGTTGAGTGGCCTGCTAATTTCATTTTGTGCTACACCAAATGTGACAGAACAACCAGTTCCTGTCGCTTCACAGCCTTTGCTCGTGCTGATTTGTCCTCCTCAATCAGGAAGCGAGTTCGATCGTGGAATCCAGGCTCTCACGGAAGCATACGCGCAGGCAACGGGATTGTCCGTAATTCCGTCATCGGAAATTGCAATTCTCGCAGCTTCCCTGCCCACGACAGCAGACCCCGCTCTCCTATGCAAGCATGCAGGAGTAAATGCCTGCATTGCTCCGGAACTGGAGTTCAGAGAAACGTCAGTCAGCGGTCATTTGACATGGATATCGCCCGGCCTTGACCCAATCAAATCCAGTGAATTCAATGTGCCTTTGCGCGAACTTTCGCAAGCACTCTATCAGAGCTTCACATCGCTGATGGATGCAGCCCACAACAACAATCGAATTCAAGACCTGCACTGGTCTTCAGACAATCAGCTGAATGTTGCGCGAGTGGTTAAACCTCAGACAGAATCCCTTCTGCATTTCTCACGTGGATTAGCCCGGCAGAACCTGAATCCAAATGCGGCATCCAATGATTTTAGAAATGCTCTTGCTATCGATCCAGACTTTGTGCTGGCATATGCGCGACTATTCTATACCTGCTACGAATCCCAGCCGTATCCGCTGGCGGCGGAAAACGACTTACTGTCACAGACAAAAGCCCGGCTGGATTCTGATTCTGCAGTCTGGTTTGCACTTGCATTCAGGGATCTCGCAACTACAAGCATGCGCCGCGGCGCATTGACAACTGCAGACGCATACTATCACCGTTCACTTGCTTTACTTGCCAATATCAGAAAGGAATCCTCCATCTCCGGAGCCCTGGCCCTGCAAGGCCTTGGCGATCTTGCACTGCGCAATCGCAACAGCATAACAGCATTATATCACACTCACAGCGCACAGGAAGCCCTTGAAAGCATGGGGGCACAGAAATCTTTTTTATATGCAGGAGGCTATTTGCGGTTAGGAGCATCTTACCTTCTGGACAACAAAGTATCACTTGCGGTTCATTCATACGATAAAGCGCAGGGCCTCATCCAAACTCTGGGGCTACACGATGCGCCGGAAAATGCAATGATTGCCGCGAATATGGCCCTTGCGAAAACTCGTGAAGGTGACTACGCTGCTGCCATTGGCCTGTACCAGGCTGCGTTGCAGAAGCTACAGAGTAATGGAGTTGCAAACTCAACTCTGTACCTGAATATCCTGGCCCATCTTGGAAATGCATATCGATTCGCGGGCAGCGTTCGCGAAGCAGAAGCCACATTCAATCAGGTGATGCTCGGAAGCAAAGCACTGGGCCTGGACGAATCAATGATCTATGCAGAGGCAATGTACTCTACAGGAACCCTTTCAATGATTCGCGGAGACTATATGCGCGCACAGTACCTGATGGTTTCCGCTCAGATGACTATGGCACGACTTGGAAATCCCCGCGGCGTGGGTGACTATATTCCAATGGAACTTATGCCGGTTAAGCAAGCAGCTGGCATGACCACAGAAGAAGCGCGACTACTTTCAAGCTATTGCGGGGCGTTTAGCTACGCGTCTCATAGCCGCATTGTCCAATCCCGCACGTATGAGGGACGTCTTGATGATACTAACGTATTCCTTCGCGATTTACTGGACAGAAGGAAGTCAAACGATTCCGCTCTCAATGCGCTGCGCGAACAATTCATGCCAGAACCCGATCCGGGTGGCCGAGGCGTTCTGTTCGTTGACGTGGGACCAGCAATTGCAAATCTTTCAAACCCTGGAGTAACCGCAGTCTCACTTGCAAGAGACTTCCCGTATATGGATGTCGTAGCGCTGGACCTTCCTGAACAGGTAGACATATTCCGCATAACGGTAGCTCCGTATCTGAGAAATCGTGTAACTGCTTTTCCAAACCTATTCATACTCGCGGGCAATGGAATACTTCCGCTCAGTGAACAGGCAGCAACAAACAATACCTGGGTAAATCAGAAGGCCCCGGCCGATCCGAACGGAAAACCGATTGTACTGCGAGCTGCAAATTCAATCGACATATACGAAAGCTGGGAGGCAAATGCCGCCGCGTTTGATCGCCTTGGCCGTGACTACGCTAAATCGCCCGTCCTCTATCTATTCAATCGCAGTATTCTGTTTAAACCCGCAGGCAAAACTGAATTCAAAATCATTGGCATGGTTTCGCCGGCAGGATTTGATCACATGTATGAAACATTTAACCGCCAGGGAGATCCGGCTTATACAATCATTTCCGCTGCGCTTAGTAACTAACGATAGCCTTCGGCCTGCATTTCGAACAGGTTTGCGTATCTACCCCCCAGCCGCACCAGCTCTTCGTGAGTCCCAAGCTCTATCAGTCGGCCCTTTTCCATCACACCTATCCTGTCAGCCATGCGCACAGTACTGAACCGATGTGAAATCAAAATGGCAGTCTTCCCTTCCGTCAGCGCTTTGAATCGCTTAAAAATTTCATACTCGCGTTCCGCGTCCAGAGCAGACGTAGGCTCATCTAGAATCAAAATGGGTGCATCGCGCATGAATGCCCGAGCAAGGGCGATCTTCTGCCATTGCCCACCGGATAATTCCCGCCCTCCCTTGAATTGGTGACCCAGCGTGCTTGCAAGTCCTTGCGAAAGAAGCGTAGTCAAATCATCCGCACCAGCATTTTGCAAAGCCTGACGAATACGAGTATCCTCTTGCCAGTTTTCAATACTCCCAAATCCTACGTTCTCGCCTAACGTTAGCTGATAGCGCACATAGTCCTGGAAAATTACCCCAATCCATCGATATACTTCTGCGGGATCCATTTCAGAAATGTTTCGATCATTCAGACTGACAGTTCCCCGAACCGGTGAGTACAATCCGGCGAGTAACTTTATGAGCGTGGTTTTCCCGCTCCCGTTCTCCCCGACCAGTGCAAACTTCTCTCCTGGTTGAATCTCAAGACTTACATCTTCAACGGCCCAGTTATCTGAGTTTGCATACTTGAAGTAAACACCTTCCAATCGAATCCCTGCGCGCTCCGGTACACCTTCCTGGATTTGGCTTAGATTATTTACATTTGCTTCTGGAATCCCCAGAAAAGAAAACAGGTTATCCATAAACAATCCGTTCTCATAAAGCCGACTAACGTTGTCGAGGAGCCCTTGAAAGCTTCCCTGGGCCTGCCTGACGGCTGCAAGGTACAGTGTCATGTCACCGAGTGTAATCCTTCTGAGGACGGCAAGATAGATGATCCAGGCATAGCACGCATAGAAACTTATGGTGGATAAAAGTCCCCAGACAAACGACAAGCCAAGCCGCTTCCGAGCAAGTTGCATGTCCTCATTGAAAATCTTGTTAAACAGGCCTTTGAATCGGGCCAGCAATTCATCTCCCAACCTAAATAGTTTAACTTCTTTAACTGTTGAATCGAGTGTTAATACCTGTTCCAGATAATTCATCATCCGGGCCTCAGGGGCGCGCCAGCTCTGTAGCCGGAACTTCAACTTACTATAACGCGTTTGCACCGCGAATGAAGGGATTGTAGCTGAAAATAGAACGATTGCAATCCAGGGATTCATAGCCACGAGGATGAACAGAAAAGAAAATAGAGTCATCAAGTTTTGAGCGAACGAGAAGACTCCGTTGATAATTGCGAGAGCCTTGTACTCCGCCTCGCGCCTGGCCTTTTGCATTCCATCATAGAACTGGGAATCTTCAAAGTACGGTAGAGGAAGACGGAGGGCTTTCTGGATAATCTCCTCCGTGATACGATGGCCCGCACGCTGTTCAAGGACCTGTTCTGCGAGACGTCGCAATAAACTCAGAAACGACCCCAGCGCAAACAGGACAAATTCGATTCCAAGATATGGCCAAATGATTTGCGCGGCTGCGTCTACCGTTAGATGGTTCTCAATTGCTGCTAGAACAGAATCAATAATGAGCTTTGCAATGTAAGCCTGCGCTACGGGTAATAGTGCAGAGACTATTGTGATTGATCCCAGAATCGCGGTTGATCTGCGGTCAGCCTGCCAGACCAGGCGAATGGTCCCGGGAACATTTCCAAAGGATTTTTGCGCATCAACAAGACGCGCTCTGAGTTTTTCAAGAAAGGATTTCAATCGAGCCTTTCAAACTAAGCGAACCAGTCATAGAATGCAAAGATTAATTTTTGCCACGACTTTGAAAAGCCGTTTGACCGGTTCGGGCAACGAATGCAGCATCGTAGGGACGGAACGGACTTTGCGCAAACTTCACAAAGCCTCCTTATCGCTCTTTGTACTCCTGATCCTGGGCTGTGGACAGGAAGGAACCTCCCCACAGGCAGAAAACGGCGTGCTCGACTTACGGAACTATTCCTGGTCAGCCGGACCACTCTCCCTCAAAGGGGTCTGGCGGTTCTATTGGAAGGAATTTGTAGATCCACAGGCTCAGGCTCCGGTTTCCGGATTCATAATTGTTCCCGGAAAATGGAACCAGTTCGCAACCCCGGCCGGTGAAGCAGGCGGCCCGGGCTATGCAACGTATAGGCTTGAAGTGAAACTGGGACAACAACCCCCGCCCCTTTCGCTTAGAATGCTCCATTTCGATTCTGCATGCAGGATATACGTGAACGGTATGCTAGTCGAACAAATAGGCAATCCTGGGAAGTCCGCAAATGAGAATATCGCGGAGCGTAAACCAGGAGTGATTCGCCTCGAACCGGCGGAAAATCTGGATATTGTAATTCATGTTGCAAACTTTGAGCATCGTAACGGCGGCTTTCCGCGCGACCTGTTGATCGGGCCGACGACCCAAATAGAAAATGTTCGTCTGCGCCATCTGTTCAGGGATCTATTCTTGTGTGGAAGCCTTTGCATGATGGCTCTCTATCATTTTGCCTTGTTCGCGCTACGTCCACGCGATCGTGCTCCGCTATTTTTTGCCCTATTCTGCACTTTAATTGCGATTCGATCCGATCTTGTAGGTGAACGCGTTATTTCGTATCTACTCTTTAGTTCGCCGTCGTTTCCTCTCCTCCATCGCATAGAATATCTTTCTTTCTTACTTGCAACACCCTGCTTTTTTGCATACGCGGCGAGTCTGTTCCCCGGAAAAGTCTTTCGACCCTGGCTTTTGAACACAATCTCCGCAATATTCATCGCCGGCAGTGCTGTGGTCATAACAACCCCGTCCTTTGTCTATACTCAGACGTTATTCGCCTTTCAGATTCTGATGATGGCTGTTGGGCTATATATTATGGGCGGTGCAGTTTATTTGATCCACCTGAAACGGCCAGGGGCGCGAGTGTTCGTAGGAACATTTGTAGTCTTTTTCCTGAGCGTCATAAACGATGTTTTATATAGCCGCAGTGTAGTAAACAGTGGATTTTTCGTGGCGCTTGGTCTGTTCCTATTTACGTTCACGCAGGCCTTCCTGCTTTCACGGTTGTATGCTGAGTCCTTCAGGCGAGTCGAAGAGCTCGCAATCGATTTGGAAAACTCAGAACGGCGTTATCGCCACCTTGTTGAAGATTCCGGGGAAATTATCCTGTCACTGGATGACAACGGAATCATATTGAGCAGCAACCAGGCCGCCACAAGGATTCTGGGCTATTCCCTTAAAGACCTGAACGGCCTGAAGCTTTCCAGTCTAATATACGACTCTGGCCCAAGCAATGCGTTCATGGCCAAGCGATTGTTCGAAGAGCGACTCGTTGAACTGGTGAAGAATGATAAGTCCCAGGAGTTTCCGGCACACTTTCGCACAACGCACTCAGATGTATGCGAACTCAATGTGCGTCTACAACGCGTAACCCTGGAAAATGGCCGGGCCATCATCGCAAACCTTGCGCAGAAGCCAATGGATATTCTGGCGCGTTATTGTCTTGAGGATCACAGGCATT
>JAIOPQ010000121.1 GCA_021413825.1 Spirochaetia bacterium
TCACAGTAGAAGAAGACATACTGTTGCGCAGAACGTTCAGCTCGCCATCAGGATTCAATACTCCATTCGATATTACCCTTCTGATCCAGCAAATTGTGGATCACGGAGAGTATTTCGAGATGCAACAACAGCGCGCCGGAAATCTGATCACTTGCTTTGGTAGAATCGGAGGACATGTAGTTGCATTCCTCGCCAATAATTCTGCAGTTTCGTCGGGCCAGATAGATATTAACGCAGCATTCAAAGGCGCGCGTTTCATTCGATTCTGCAACCTCTACAACATCCCGGTTGTTTTCCTGGAAGATACAACAGGTTTCCTTCCTGGAAAAGAACAGGAAACCGGTGGGATTGTTCAGGCAGGTCGCGCACTTCTCGATTCAATCATCGATCTGCGAGTACCGCGATTGCTATTGATTGTTCGCAACGCATTCGGCGGCGCGTATGCAACCTGGAACTCGTATCATACGGGAGCAAACATGGTGTTCGCATTTCCAGGGGCTCGCGTTGCTGTAATGGGCCCGGCTGGAAAAGAGTACGTATATAAAGAAGATCTGGGCAAGATTCGCGCAAAGTATCAGGAAGCCGTCAAAGCTGGCCATGAAGAAGAAGGCCGCGCAGAAATGAATCGAGCCCTCGCAGAGATGAACGCGCGTTATGAACAAGAGCTGATGAACCCAAAGGAAGCTCTGGCGCTTGGTTCGATTTCTCGAATCGTGATGCCAGGACAGAGTCGCCGTGTCCTTGGACAGGCATTAAATTTTTACATGAGAAAATATAAGCCGTCTCCGCTTTCGGAGCCGCAGCGGGAATTCCACTGATGAACACAAAAGCTGAAAAAGACATAGAGTCCATTTTTCTTAAAATCTATCGGAAACAAATCGATAGAACCTCCGGGCTATCAAAGGTTTCTGATATCCAGGAAAAAACAGGGATCACTGCCCGTGAAATATATCGCATACGTAAGCGTATGTGGGCACGCGCGCACAAGGACTTCCTGAGCAAATATTACCGTAAGAAGCGCAAGGAAGACAGTAAGAACTTCGATTTTAGACCAAAGAACCAGCCGCGTCGCAAAGCCTGGAAGAAAGAAGAGATTTCTAAGTTCATCAAATCTCAAGAAAGCGGTATGACTGCAAAAGAAATGGCAAAGCAGCTTAAATGCTCTTTGGCGAGCATCGGATATCATCGCAGACGCTACAACCTCTCCAAGGCCATCCTGGGTAAGCGTTGGAGCGCCAAAGAGGCACTTACGCTGATGCAGAATTCAGAAGACGTGCTCGAGCGCATGACAACTTCACGGGGACGTTAGGCCGCTTAAAAGGGTCCGCGGATGGATACAGATGGACACAGATGATTTCCATCTGCGTTCATCCGTTTAAATCTGCGTCCACCGCGGTTACTCCTCCCCTGCTCAATTCCCGCCGATCCCACCCCAGCTTCCGCCATCAGAGTCTGAATCGCCAGTTCCCCATGTGCCGTTAAACGACATTGCTTGTCCAGATTCGCCAGGGAAGAAATAGAATACTCCCTTCCCCTTCGTTCCGTCTTTTTGAGACCAGTTGAAGTGCAGGGTTCTGCCCACCAGTTTACCTTCGAGCATGCCCGGATATTCACCTTCATACGTACCCGTAACCAAATCCTTATCCTGCTTGAACGTCATCTTCCCAAAATCGGACTCAAAGTTGACTGGAAGTTTAAGTACGCCGATTTTTCGCAGAGTCCCCGGATCATCCGCAAAGCTAAGCGCATCCCAGCCCCGTTTGCGACCTTCAAGAATCTTCGGAATATTTTCTCCAAGCTGCCAGGCGTAGTAGTCAATCTCATCACTTCCTTTCCAGGCGGGAAAATTCGTGCGCTGATCCGGTCTGAATCCGTGATTTGGTTTAATGCCAAGTCTAGCCTCAATTACATGAAAAAGTTCATGCATGTACACATAGGGAAACAGGCGAACACCTGAAGGATTGAATCCTCCATACGGATTGTCGTAGTGAAAAAACATCCGGCCCATGTTGATAAAGCCGCGCTGCATAGACCTGTCATTGTAAGGCACGATCTGCGATCCTGCATGTTGTGTGAGCGGACTATTCCCATACCAGAACAGCAAAAGCGCATCACTCTGCTTCAATTTGCTGCGCAGTGTTTCGCCAAACGGACCCGTAAGCTCGCTTATGAAATTGTCACCGTTTCCTGTGGAATTCCTTTTCCCAGGACGAACCAGGGTGGTGCGCGGCAATTCTATCCGTTCGAATGAAAGATCCAGATTTCCACGACTCATAGCCAGGACCAATTGCCTGAGCGAATCCTCTGCAAGGTTGGCAAGTTCTATGTCTCCTGCATTCAATGGCATGGGCGAAGTCGAAGCCTGGTTTTCCCCCTGTTTCCATTTGATTTTCAAGTCCATGGTTCTCAGGGATAAAATCCTCATAGTATAGCCCGGCGTTACTGGCCTTATTGCAAGCGCCCGGGCCTCCTTTGAGATTCGCAGAAACAATTCAGCATGACAATCTTCGTACTCGTAACGTCGATTAGCCGATCTCTTTGCAATTGAATCAATCTCAGAGAAGAGACGGATGGCCGTATCAAAATCCCGACGACCCAGTGCGCGATGCGCTTCGAGGACGGTTGCGGCCGTAACATTTGTGTCGCGCCCTGCATACTCGTCAAGGCTGCGCAGACGTTCTCCGAATCGATGCAACTCCGTGATTTTGTAGAGGGGGATCGCAACGGAGGCATAGGTTTCCAGAGGTTGAGCCAGTTTGCTTGCGATATCTCCGCGCCGTGGATTTCCAACCGGCAGTCGCTCTGCTTCGACCAGCAGCCCTTCAATGCCCTGCTGTAATTCAGGCCAGGCCTTTTCAAGAGACTTCAAACCCCTGTGAAGGATTGTGCCTTTATAAATATGAATCCAGGCAGTGTTCTTGCTGCCGAGCTGCAATGCTCGGTCGTATGAAGCCAGAGCATCTGCGTGGCGATTAAGGCTTTCAAGCAAACCTGCGGCCTCTTCTGGATACTCAGCATTCACTGGATCGAGTCTCTGAGCTTCCTGGATCTTGCGAAGTGCTTCATCCTTTCTGGCCAATACCGTATAGCCTTCTAAACTCCCTGTATTCCCTGGCCGCATCTTCAGGCGTGGCGGCTATAAATCCTGGTAGAAGCAGTAGAATGGCGCACGTATATCGCGCGAAACGTAAAACCATGGTTAAAGGACTGCACACAGCCCGCCTTTGTTCAATCAGTAATTTACGTAATGATCATTTTAGAAACACTTTCACATTCTCTGGAGGCCGACCGAGCACAGCCTTGTCTCCGCGGACTACAATCGGGCGCTCAATCAAAATTGGATTTTTCACAAGCGCTGCAATCCATTCCAATTCGCTCAGAGTTTTTCCTTTGAACTTTTCCTTGTATAGATCTTCGCTCTTGCGGACTATTTCCTCAGCCTTCATTCCCAGCTTCGAGAGAATTGCCTGCAGTTCCTTAGCAGTGGGCGGAGTCTTCAGATACTCAATGATTTCAACTTCCTTGTTGGCGCCTTCAAGGAGTGCCAGCGTTTCCCGACTCTTTGTACACCTGGGATTGTGATATATTTGCATTGGTAAGGGGAAACTCGGAAGATTCCGTCGCAAGGACTTTTTGCAGCTTGACTGATCATATCAAACAGGTGCTCTCAAACCAATGAACGATTTCCTGGCCACCAAATGGAAATTCAGAATTGCCCTGGGTTGTCTGATCGTCGCGGCACTCCTGATCTGGGGAATGCTTAATCTCAAAATTGGACTCCTTTCTCAGGGAGCATCTGACGCTGAAATTCATTCCCTCGCTCAATGGACCAACATCGCCATGGCTTTTCTTACTGGAATCCTCGCCCTTGCCGCCGTCTTTATTTTTCGTCCCCTTGTCCTTGGTCTTGGGAAACAATACGATGACATACGTCACACGCAGGAAAGATCACGCGCCCTCGTGGAAAGCGCAGCGGATGGAATTATCACATTTGACCAATCGGGCATTATAGAATCTTTCAATCCCGCCGCAGAAAAACTGTTCGCATGCACTGCTAAAGAAGTCGTGGGAATGAGCATCCAGCGCATTATTCCCGGATATCGTGGAATTCTTGAAGTTGAATCAGAGGACCCGGCGCGTATCAAGGGTGTGGGTCGCGAACTTGTAGGACATCGCTGGGATGGTTCCACGTTCGACATGGATTTAACCGTCAGCGAGCTTCTCATGGGAGAGCGACATCTCAACATGGCCCTGATACGTGACGTTTCAGCCAGACAGGAAGCGGAGCGCAGCCTGAAGGAAAGTGAAGAGCGATTCCGTTTGCTCGTTGAACTTTCTCCTGATGCAATTGCAATTCATACAGAAGGCAAAATCATTTTTGTAAACAGCAAAGGAGCGGCACTCCTTGGAGCAAAGGACGAAAGCGAAGTCATTGGAAGACCGGTGCTTGACTTTGTTCCAATTGAACTGAGAAAAACAGTCCTTGAACGAATCCTTGCAATGAGTAGCAGGCAGACTAACGTACCGCTACTTGAAGAGAAATTTTTGCGCATGGACGGTCAAAGCATCGAGGTTGAAGTTGCTGCAATTCCATTTATTTTTCGTGGCAAACAAGCAATACAGGTTGTAGCGCGGGATATTACAAGACGCAGACAGGCAGATGCTGAAATTCGTAAGTCCCTCAAAGAAAAGGAGGTTCTGCTAAAGGAAATCCATCACCGTGTAAAAAATAATCTCCAAGTCATTACGAGTCTCATTGATTTGCAGTCCGACTTTGTAGAAGACCAAAAGGCACTTGAAGTTCTGCGCGAATGCCAGAATCGCGTGCGTTCCATTTCCCTTATTCACGAACGCCTCTATCAATCGCGCGACCTGGCCCAGGTTGATTTTCCCGAATATATCAGACAACTGATGGCTCAATTGCTACGATCGTACGGCGTTTCTCCGGATCGGGTGACCATGAAAATCGATGTGACCGATATTCGCCTGGGCCTTGATATTGCCATTCCCTGCGGGCTAATCATCCATGAGCTGGTTTCAAATGCACTGAAGCATGCCTTCCCCGGGGACCGCGCAGGCGAAATTCGCGTAGGCCTTCACGCAGACGGTGACAGAAATTTTCTGATCGTAGCTGATAACGGAGTTGGATTTGGACCCAAAACTGATTACCATACAGTATCGAATCTTGGATTGCAACTTGTGGATACTCTCACGTCTCAAATTGGAGGAAATATTGACTTCCACGGAAACGCAGGAACAGAGTTCATTATCTCCTTTCGCCAGGGTTGATTTCGGGAGCCGCTATGACAGAAGCTAAAATTCTAATCGTTGAAGATGAAAGCATTGTTGCCTTGAATCTACAGAATCGTTTAAAAAGCCTTGGCTACGGTGTAGCTGGAGTTGCGGCATCAGGCGAAGATGCTGTGAAACGCTGCGGTGAGGTGCAGCCGGATCTTGTTCTAATGGACATAATGCTCCAGGGAGAGATGGACGGAATTGGTGCGGCAGAGCGAATTCGCAAGAACTATGATGTGCCAGTCGTTTATCTGACTGCATACGCAGACGATGTTACGCTGGATCGCGCAAAGATGACAGAACCCTTTGGCTATATTCTTAAACCGTTTGAAGTAAAAGAAATTCGTACAACTGTTGAGATAGCGCTCTACAAACACAAGATGGAACGGATGCTCCGCGAAAGTGAAGAGCGATATATGCGCACCGTTAACGGCGCAAACGATGGAATCTGGGACTGGGATCTACTCGCCAACACTGTCTATTACTCCCCTCGCTGGAAGGCAATCTTCGGTTTTGAGGATTCTGAAATTGGAACATCATCGGATGAGTGGCTCAGCCGCGTTCACCCAGAGGATCGCGCAGGTCTCGATATGGAAATATCGCGGCACGTTGAAGGGGTTACATCCCATTTAGATGCAGAGTTTAGAATAATTACAAAAGATGGGAGCCCTCGCTGGGCATCCGTGCGCGCGATCACTGTAAAATCTCCTGGAGGAAAGGCTATCCGTCTGGCTGGTTCGCTTACCGATATTCATCGCAGACGACAAGCAGAAGAGCTACTTCTGCACATCGCGGAGTTTGACACTGTTTCTGAGCTCGCAAATGAGGCTCTATTTCTCGAACGGCTCTGGGAAACTTCGCACAACAATCAACGTTATGCGATTATACGGGTTTCGCTTCCGGCCTTCGCAGAAGAATACAGAGTCCATGGGCCGGCAACTGCGAATGCTCTGCTTGCACCGGTTGGCCAAATACTTCTAGAAATATTCCCTGTCGGTCTGTGTGCCAGGTTATACGGTGGCGAGTTTGTCATCCTGATCCCTGGCCTTGAGTCTGCAGATGGAGCGCACAGTCTGAGTCAGAAGGCAGTTGCAGCAATAGAATCCAGACTTAAATTGAAAAGTCAGGCCGGTTGTGCAATCGCTGAACGGGGAAGCGATTGCAATGAAGTGGTCCTTCAAGCCGGCCGATTCTAGCTAAGGCGCATAACGTTCGTAAGATGGTGCGGCCAGACTGCTCATCCCGTCTGGAATAGGTTTGCCAGCTTTTACAGCCAGCGGAATTACACCCGCCCAAACGCTCAGGCCCATGTCCTCAGCATCATCTACGGGCGGCCCAGTTCTGACTTTGGCTGAAGCCTCTTCAATCGGCAAGGCAAGCACCGTCGTACCTTTAAGTTCTTGCTCAGTCGGTGGCCTGGTCGCATCCCATCTCCCTGGCGTGACCTGTTCCATGAATAGACGCAGTGCTTCGAATTTTTCGCTCTCGTCTATAAGCAAGGCGCGACCAAAAACCATTGCGGAGCGATAGTTGACTGAATGATGAAAGGCTGACCGCGCAAGCACAAGCCCGTCGAGAAGCGTCACAGTCAAACATACGTCGATGCCTGCCGCCAGGGATGTCATCATACGACTTGCGGCCGATCCGTGCACCAATATCCGATCGCCAGCGCGTCCGTAGGCTGTTGGAACCACAAAGGTTTGTCCATGTGCGGAAAATCCAAGGTGGCAGACCATTCCCTCATCGAGGATTGAATACAGAGTTTCCCTGTCATAGTGTCCGCGTTTTGGACGCCGCTGTAGCTTTGTTCTATCTGTTACGCTCAGCATTGATTCAGTACTCATATTACTCTCCTTTACAAAAAAAGGATAGCACAGAAGTGGTATCATTGCTAGGGCCAGTTCTGATATTTTTATAGAACCACTTTTCCGGAGCCAGTATGAACAAAAACCAGGAAGGATTTATCTACAGGGAGATTTACGATCGTCTCCGATCTGCCATTCTGACTGGCCAGATGAAATCAGGAGAGCAACTACCCTCCACGCGCACGCTGGCCGCACAAATCGGTGTTTCTCGTAACAGCGTGCTTGCCGCAGTCGATCAACTTACATCGGAAGGCTTCCTGGAATCGCGCCATGGCGCAGGCACGTTTGTGTCCCAATCGCTTGCACAACTCCCGCGGCATCATGCACAGCATACCGGAAAGCTTTCAGCACGCGGCAAACTAATTGCAGCCACAGCCGTTTCTAGAAAGCGTTTGGCTACGGGATTTGTCCCGTTTACTCCTGGTCTCCCCGACCTAAAGAGTCTACCTCTCGCACAATTCTCGCGAATCCTGGCCAGGCAAATTCGAATTCTACCCGAGGAAGCTTTTTCATACGGCCCCGCCGCCGGCTGGCAACCTTTGCAAGAGGCAATCGCCCTGTATCTAAGAATGGCCAGGGGTGTTGTTTGCAATCCAAACCAGGTATTAGTTGTCAGCGGGTCACAGGCCTGTCTGGATTTGTGCGCGCGCGTTCTATTTGATCCAGGCGATACAGTTGGAATCGAGAATCCAGGATACCTGGGTGCGCGCGGCGCATTCACATCTGCGGCACTTCGCATAGCCTCATTCGGCGTGGATGAAGAAGGTCTGGTGGTTTCGCAGCTGAAAAAGATTAAGGGCCTACGCGGTGTATATGTCACACCTTCGCATCAATTTCCGCTTGGAGTAACCATGAGTCTTGCACGTCGGCTTGAGCTTACTCAATTGGCGCAAAAGAATAATTTCTGGATCATCGAAGATGATTACGACAGTGAGTACAGGTTTCACGGAAAACCGTTGTCCGCCCTGCAAGGCTTAGATCCATCTGGTCGGGTAATCTACACTGGCACGTTCAGCAAGGTACTATTTCCAGGACTGCGAATCGGATATATTGTGGTTCCGGAGAACACAATTCAGGCATTCACGCAATGCCATGCACTTGCCGCCGGGCATGCACCAATTCTTGAACAGGCAGCTCTGGCTGAGTTTATGCGAAGCGGCGCTTTCTATAGACATCTGCGCCGCATGCGAATCCTGTACAAGGAAAGACAGGACACTCTTGTGCAAGAGGCTAAAAGACTCAGGGGGCTACTTGACGTTCTTCCCTGCGAAGCCGGAATGCAATTGGTTGGGTGGCTGAGAAAGCCTCTAAAAGATGGTGGTCGCTCCCTCGCGAAATTGGCCGCTTCTATGGGACTGGACCTGGCACCAATTGCAGACTACGCAACCGGACCCATGAACAGGACTGGTTTCTTGCTTGGATATTCCGGGTTCAGCGCAACAGAAATTAAAAGAGGAGTTGCAATTCTCGATCGCATTCTCAAACGATAGCAAGGCTGGGTAAGGCGTATGACAATGTTTGGCAAAATTAAGGATTGGATTGGTCCCACCACACTCACTACGGGTCTCAGCGACCCTGATGCGCGCTCGGTGCGCATTACGGGAACGGTGCAGTTCTTTATGTTTGTTATCCCAACGCTGCTGGCTGTTCCAATTTATTTTACTGAACCGCCAGAGACACACCTGTACTCGTATGCCAACTATTTCCTGCTCCTACTCCTCCTCGGAATTAGCCGATACCTTTTGATCAAACGGTGGTTAATCGCGGCTCCTGTATTAACGCTTGTAGCCATGAACTATCAATTTGCCTCGCTCACCTTGGCGCAGGCGGACGATCCGGCACCTCTGGGCTTTTTGATCACCGGCATTTTACCATTTCTGATGATTCCACGTCCGCAGGCGATCACGCGCTGGATTCTAGTAATTGCCCCGACGTGTCTCTTCCTGGCTACCCAGTACTATTACCGCGTGTTTGGCGGTTCAGCAATATTCGGTCCTCCAAGGTGGATCGTGCCCGCAGACTACCTTATGCCACCTCTTGTCCTCGTTTCAATCTTCTTTACGCTTATTATTTATCAGTTCGTTAAGGCAGTCAATACCGCAGAGGACAGACTGTCGCATGAGCATGCTCAATCAGAGAAACTTCTACTAAATATTCTGCCCGGAGAGGTGGCTAATGAACTGAAGATGGAAGGGACAAGCAAGCCACGCCACTATACGTCCGCAACCGTTTGCTTCACAGACTTTGAAGGCTTTACTAACATTGCTGAATCGATGGGACCAGACGAGCTGGTTACTGAGCTAGATCGCTGCTTCTCTTACTTCGACAGTCTCATGGATCGATACAACCTCGAGAAGCTCAAAACCATCGGGGATAGTTACATGTTCGCCGGGGGAATTCCCGGGAGCAATCCTGTGCACGCCGTTGATTGTGTAATGGCAGCTCTTGAGATTCAAGCATTCATGAATCAAATGAAGGAAATCAAAGCATCCCAGAATTTACCGTACTGGCAGCTTCGCCTGGGGATTCATTCCGGCGATCTGGTAGCGGGAGTAATTGGTGAGAAGAAATTCGCCTATGATGTTTGGGGCGATACTGTAAATACGGCGAGCCGTTGTGAATCCTCCGGCGTGACAGGCAAAATTAATATATCAGGCGCCACGTATGAACTGGTCAAAGACTTCTTTGCGTGTGAATATCGGGGAGCGGTTGCCGCGAAGCATAAGGGAAATATTGAAATGTATTTTGTACATGGACTCTTACCCGATCTGCATAGAAGTCAAGAGCCCAGGGTCCCAAATGCCGAATTTGAAAAGCGATATGCAACGTTAGGCGTAAACAGAGAGCCTTCCGGCGGGCACATCCCTTGAGTAAAGTAGGTCCATCGAATGGTTGACATCGTAACTCGGTTAATGACTAACTCAGAACTATGAAAAAGAGCACATTAAAGCGAATGGACAATGTTGGCATCGTGGTAGAACTGGGCAGCAAATGAAGCCTGTATGCATGCTAAAATGCCATAGGCCGCTTCCTGGCTATATGCCCCCTAGTTCGCGCAGAATTTCTTTTTTGACGAGATCAGGTCTGGCCCAGGGAACAAAGTGATTCAATCCAGGAACTCGAATGATCCTGGCCTGCGGCAATTGCTTTTCAATGAAATCAGCATTCCCTGGTGGAACAAGCGTATCATCCAGGCCTTGAATTACAGAAACACTGCACTTAATATTTTTCCATAAGGGCAACAGTTGAATCAATTCCTGGCGTAGCGGCAAAATCTCGCGATTGGTTACGTCTAAATCCTGGGGAAGTATGGCCTGGATTACTTTCCAGCTCCCCACGTTCTGATACCAGTGCACAATTTCAAGATCAGGATCCACCGAAGCTGCAACAAAAATTAGGGCATGGTATGAATCCGGATCGAGCATAGCCAGCTTTGCAATCAGTGGGCCACCAAAGGAATGACCTACCAAGATTACCCGACCAGTTCCCTTTTCCTTTAAAATCGCCTGACGGATGCGCAGGGCCTGCTTTTCAAGCGAAGGCTCTGGAATTCCAGGTGTTGACTGACCAAATCCTGGCCTATCTACAGAGATCATCCGCGCACGGGTTGCCAATTCGGAATCATTTAGAAAACCAGCAAAAGAATCCCAGGAACCAGGCGACCCATGGATGAATACCAGCAAATCCTTGCCAGTTCCGGTACGCATGTAATGATTTTTTCCGTCAAATTCGTAGGTTCTCGATGAGTCCGGGAATCCCTTTAGAATCGCTTCGCGATCGTGCTGGATTTGGCTGGAATATGGAAAGCAGGAAAACAGACACAGTGCCAGAGCTGGCAGAGTGCGTCTCGAAAGAGTGCGCATCGAAATTGATTTCATTTCGATACGTCGCATAGCCTAGATTCTAAAATATTCAATCATGTCAGTTACGGGTGGTTTGCCCTTAATCCGCCGAATGATCGATGCTGCCTGGCCGCGATGATATGTTGCATGGTTTGCTACGTGCATTAGAATTTGCCAGAGCGGTGTGGTAAATTCCATGCCTTTCAAATTCTTATAAGAATAGGTGCGATTTAAGTCCGCGTCTGCTAGCGAATCCAGCAGCGTTCGATATTCAACGTGAACATCGCGGAACCGTTTTGCAACGGCCGCACGATCCGCAAAGTCCGTAATAGTTGGAAATTGTGGAGCTACCTCGCCTTGAATCCGGCGCATCCAGACTATATCTGCTCCGCAAATATGCGCAAGCTTATCGCGAAGCGAACCCGATCCTTTATCGAGCTCGCGTAGAAATTCTTCTTCTGTAAAAGCATCCAGCTCGGCCAGGAAACGGTCGAGCGCCCAGAAATTATACTTCCAGAGCGTGCGAATCGTTTCAAGCATTAGGCGCTCCTGCGGTCCACCCGCAACTGTTTTACCCCGGAACGCGAAAGCGCGCCTGCCCCTCGGCACAGCGTTCTGAGCCTCGGGCCGTTCATATCAAATTCACTGCGACCCACAGGATGTGGGAAGTGTCGACGAAGGACACGATGTCCGAAAGTCGACCATGGCCCGCTTTCGCTTCCGGAAATTAGCAGCGGGTGTACCTTGTCGCTTGCGGTTGTCGTGAAAATTCGGCGTTGGCCTTGTCGCTTAACGGGTTTTGATACTTCGCTTCCTGGTAAAGGAATGAGCAGCTGTATGGGACCGTTCGTATTCTTGAGCGCGCCTTGTAAGTGGAAAGAAAAGTCAGAAATGACTTTTCTTTCCTTCAGAGCTTGAATACAAAGCGCATTCATGAATTCAGTTCAACCTGCCCGGAAGAGCTGGCGGAAATCGATTTTTCCGCGTAGAGTAAAGAATGGAGAACCGCTTGCTTTGGCCAGGAATTCTGGAACCGCAATCTTTTGTTGATCAATGAATTTGCGTGTTGCGTCTACTCCACCGAGCACATCCACCCATGCGGTTGGAGGAACCCAGTTAAATCCAAAGCCCATTGAGCCGTCTACACCCAGAACATCCGTAACTTCTGGAATCAGTGAGAATGAATAGGCAATGTACCGTGCAATGAAATGTCTGAGGAGATCTGCCTCACTTCCCTGCGCCGTTAAAACTACCTGACCCAATTTCTTGTAATCAGACGCGCGAATTGCATTTACGCAATCTGCTTTGAATGGAATTGAAATCTTCTGCAGTGGTTCGTAGTCGCCTTTTGCAATATTGTAAACGAATTTGTCGCTTGAACCATCTGCTTTTTTCTCGCGACGATATAGGCCCTTCCCAGCTTTGTTTCCCATTGCACCAGAATCGATAAGCTTCTGCATATAGTCAGGAAGCTTGAAAGTCTCATGCGCAGAATCTTTAGTATTATTATAAATATTATCAACAATCGCCTTATGAACATCGAGCCCAACCAGGTCAACTGTAGCCAGTGGACTCATTGCGCGACCGGTAAATCCGCCCATCAATGCGTCAATCAGCGCGATTCCACCTTTATCCTGAACTTTTTCAGCAAACTGCGCAGCCTCATTCATGAGCTGGAAACCAATACGATTACCGGCAAAGCCCGGTTTATCATTACAAATGATCACATGACGCAGGAGCGTTTTTGAAAGATACGTTGTGAGTTCTTTGGTAAACGCCGGATCATTCTTTGGCTGAACAATTAGTTCGCAAAGAGTAAGCTTGTACGGCGGGTTAAAAAAGTGAGTTCCATAATAGTGCTTCTGTCCATCTGCATCAAACGCAGATGCCAGGCGTTCAATTGACAGGCCAGAACTTACTGTAGAAACGATTGTGCCGGGTTTGCGCGCAGCAGCAATGCGCTTGTTCAGCGGCTCCTTGACTGCATAGTCTTCTGCAACAAGTTCAAATACCCAGTCGCTTTCTGCGACAGCTTTCTCCAGGTCAGCATCATAGCTTCCTGCAACGAATTGCTTTTCAATTACGCCAGAACGAACGGAATCAACTGCAGTCTGAATCCCTTCTTTGGCCTTATCTGTACTACGGGCGAGCATGTGAACCTTTGCGTTTCCAAATGCTGCGAGAATCGCCGCGCTGTTTGCGCCCATGGTGCCATTTGCACCAAGAATTGTGACTGTCTTAATCTCTCTCATCCTGCTCTCCGGGTCGTTCTGGGCCTATGCCCTATGGAGAGGCATCGTCCCGATTTTACCCATACGGTCAAGAATGAAAGTCAGGGTGAAGTCAGGATGGGATGGGCAGTTCGATTGTAAAAATCGTGGAGCTTGCAGCCGATCGATACTGGATTAGAGTAGAATATTTAATTTCAAGCGGGAATGGCGCGTACCCTTCTTTGAGAAAAAGCACTATACTGCGCAGCCCGGCCCCGAATCCGCCACCGGCATGATCTTCGGTTTTGTCATACAGGCGAACGGAAGCCTCGCGCGAGTTCTTACCCGAGTGCATCAAATCTTCCTTGATCTTGTCCAGGTTATACTCAACGCGCTGTTTATCGATTACTGTTATGGGCGAATTATTTAGGACGTTTATCAAAACTACATTTCTCTCTGCGCGCGTCTTCATCCGCAAAGTAACGTCAATGCGCTTATTGAATCGCTCAGACAATGCAAACGAGTTTGTCTTATGCATCTCAATCAATTTGAGTATGGATGCAGTAAGATCTATGTTCATCAAACTATATTTCTGTAAAAGATCTGTTTGATTGTGCTCAATTGCGTAATCTACTTCAGATTGGACCTTATCCTGCGTGGCCTGATCTGACCCCAGTTTGTTTTCAGCAACGATGCGCTGCATAAGTGCGTTTCGAAGTAACGCCCAGCGGTTGTTTGCCTTGTTAGCGTTGTTAATGAGTTCACCCAGAGACCAGAAAACTGCTTCTGAAAGCAGCTCGTGATTGGAAATTTCTTTGGTCTGTGCTCCGGATGGATCTCGAAAGATTCCCATGATGGTTGCGCGAAGCTTTCGCTCCACTCCAGGGATGTAATCTTTGCCTACAGGAATGACGTGGTCACGACCGAGCAAATCGGGCACAGAGATCGGCTCAGATCCGGTCATACCTTCATGATTTTCGCCGGTGGGGTGCGTTAAAAGCTTTTTTTGAGAAATTGTCTGGTTTTGCGAAGGCGGGGGAGAATTATCGTCTCCGTGAATGTACGCAGAAACCGTTGGGTGCTGGTTCAAAGTTTGCTCCTGGATCTCATCGGGTTTTCCCTGATCTTTCCTGTTGTTCCACACCTGCTGGAACATTACGTTCACCAATCGACCAATTCTGAAATTGATCAATGGCTGATCCCGGTTATTCGTGTCCTTGAAGGACTTTTACCAGAAAATCGTGCCTCGACGGAATTCATCGTACTGCTGGGAGGGATTCTAGCTTCAGTTTATTCGTTCATACAATTCGCCGTAGCGCCTATGTGGGGTCGACTGTCGGATCGAATCGGTCGCAGACCTGTCTTGATAATGACAAGCATTGGCCTTGCGTTCGCCTACTTCCTCTGGTTTACTTCGACGAGTTTTTCTGTGTTTTTACTTTCCAGAATTTTCGCCGGACTGATGGCCGGAAACCTGGGAGTAATTTCTGCTGCAATGGCAGACATGACCGACAGTTCAGAACGTACAAAAGCCATGGGCTTGCTTGGAGCAACCTTCGGTGTTGGATTTATTCTTGGACCGGTGATTGGAGGACTCTCAGCACTTGTTGATCTTACTAAGAGTTACCCCGCACTTCCGTTTCTAAATCCATTCTCGATGTGTGCACTCGTGTCCGTTCTTATGTCAGTCGGAAGTGCTTTCATCAATATCAGGTTGTTTACGGAGACGCGTAGTCCAGAGAAGCACACGGATCGACAACGCTACCGTTTGTTTGAAATCGGAACGGATCTACGCGGAGTTCCGCATGCAATCCTGATTATTTTCTTATTCACAACGCTGTTCTCTGCGTTTGAATTCTCAATGACCTTCTTCTACAAGTTCCGATTTGAACTGAAACCAGCACAAATGGGCCTAATATTCCTCTATTTGGGGGTGCTACTTGCGCTGGGACAGGGCGGCCTGGTGAGGCGGCTGGCGCCAATTATCAAAGAGAAACGATTGGCTTTGCTCGGCCTGTTCCTGATTCCAGTCCCTCTTGCATTGCTTGCGCATTCTACAACAATCGGATGGTCGCTTGTAGCTCTTGCACCATTGGCAATTGGTGCTGCATGCATTCGCCCGGCCCTGTCAGGGCTTTCAAGTTTGCTCTCGCCTGCAGATCACCAGGGAGCAGCTCTCGGGATTTTTAGATCGGCGGAATCACTCGGACGCGCCATAGGCCCGTTAGCCGGCGCATATCTTTACTGGGTATACGATGCACAGATCGCTTACGCATCCCTCGGGATTTTGATTTTACTGACAGCTTTCCTCGCGTTTCTATTGCGATCCGGAAAGGCAAATCCGGTCGCTTAACGTTCCGCTGCAGGGGAAAAGGAATTAACCACAGAGGCCACAAGGTTCACAAAGAAGAACCACGGGGAAACGGTGAGGGCGAAGGAATTATCCGCAGATGGATGCGGATGAACGCGGATCGGGGGGATCAGACTACGGCCTCACAATGCGCAAGCAAAGCAGGCTGCAGACGAGCGTTAGGGGCGTAAATACGTACAATTCGAATTCCGACTTCGCGAAAAGGTTTCCAATTGTGTTCACAGCAAACAATATAACGAAGAACCAGAGGAACCCGTTAAGCGCTCCTGAGGGAATTCCGTTGCTAATACATTGACCCTTCAGTAGCAATACGACTACGAGCAGAAGGTTAACTGCAATCGAGACGGTTTCGAATACCAACATCTGATTGACGTCGTTGACCTTGCCCGCCCAAACAATGTCGTACGGAACGACTTGAAACACAATCAGAACATGAAACAAGAGCACCGCTGTTGCGATACCTAGCATAATCCTTAACGCTTGATTCTGTGATGGTATTCTTGTCATACGTGCAGTTTCGCCTTTCTTCCGGGAAACGTGCAGGACGAATCGGAATCCCGCAACCAATTTCGTCTTTGACACAACCGCAACAAAAGTCCGAACTGGATTTTCTGCAAATTGATTGGGGAGAACGCTATGTTAATCGGACATCTTGGTGTTGGTCTGATAGGAAAGAAAATGGATTCGCGGATCCCAATCTGGCTGCTTCTTGTGGCTGCCGTTTTTGTAGACTTGATTAACTGTTTATTTCTTTTCATCGGCCTTGAGACAGTTCGTGTTTCACCGGGATTTACCCGATGGGTTCCAATCGAAATCGTTTCTATTCCGTACAGTCACAGTCTCCTCTTTGAGTTTCTTTGGGCTCTCGTTATGTTCGGAGCTGTAGTTCTGTATGCGCGCAAGCGCCAGATCCAAAATGGAGTAAAGGCCGGGTTGGTCCTGGCAGTTCTGGTTGTTACTCACTATGTATGCGACGTACTCGTGCATGTCCATGATATGGCGCTCTGGCCAGGTTCTGTAAAATTGGGCCTTGGTCTCTGGAACTTCCCGCTCATTTCAAATACAATCGAGATTGGACTTTTTTGCGGCGGACTCTTGCTTTGCGCCAGTGTTCTACGTTACGACACATTTCGCGCGAAAGTCTATCTGGGAGTGTATGCTGCAATCAACATTGCATTGCAATTGGTCAGCGGATTTATACCACCATTTACAACGAGTGTAATCGTTCTCTCGTCAAATTTGCTTCTTACATTTATTATCCTGATCGCATTGGGCTGGATCCTGGACAGAAAGCTGGAACGCGCATGATATGCACACCGGAATAGAAAGAACAGTAACCACAGAGGCACGGAGGCTCAGAGAAATCCCTGGGTGGGAACAATTGACCACCGATGAACGCAGATGATTGCACTCAATGGGGCGCGCCGAATGGAGCGACTCTCCGTGGTCTTTGTGTCCTCTGTGGTTAGTTCCGTTTTCACGAAATCGATAGCTCAGACAGTGCGCATCAAGTAACTTGAGTAATCCCGTCTGGTTGGCGTATATTTCTGTTTAACGAGCGGAGAAGAAATAATAAAATCTGCGGTTGAGCGATCGCATGCAGTTGGAATATTGTATAGCACTGCAATTCGAAGAAGTGCGCGAATATCAACGTCATGCGCTTGCGGTTGCATTGGATCCCAGAAGAAGATTAGAATATCGATTCTGCCCTCTGCAATCAAAGCCCCGAGTTGTTGATCCCCTCCAAGCGGACCCGATTTCAAACGACTGATCCTGGCACTTACGTCATTGTCTGAACTTAGATGAGCTGTCAGGGCCTCTTCTACAAGCCGACCTGTAGTGCCGGTGCAAATCAATCTATGCTCTAAAAGCGATCCCCAGTTAAAATCGACCCACTCAACTAGCTCTTTCTTGCAATTGTCATGCGCGACCAGTGCAATGTTCTTGATTTCGTCCATGGATTGATTCGGCTTCGACTGCCTTCGCTGGCAAGGCATTCCTTTTCATGCGAGTAAAAAGGATTGCTGTTCTAAGGCCGAGGCTTGATTTGAATGTGTGCAAACCGACAACACTTCCACGCGCATCCTGGCTATTTCTTCCATTCTCCTATCGGCTTGCTTTGCGTGCAAACCTGCGGGGTTCCTGGATCCAACTCAAGTATCAGAATCAAACATTGCAGCAGTTGCGGCTTTTCTGAGTTCGGATGAAATGGGTGGACGCGAGTCAGGAACTGAATTCGCAAAAAAGACGTCTGACTACATTCGCAAGATATACATGGACCTGGGGCTTGCTCCGGCATTCACGCAAGGCTATACACAGGAGTTTCCATTTATAGCCGGCACAAAACAGACTGTGGCCTCGGTAAAAATGGGAGAAAACGGACATGAAATCCAGGGAACTGTGCTCCCCATAGTCCAGCCTGGAGAAACTACCGGTACTCTAGTTTTCGGTAAACATTGCATTGAAAGCGATGAACCCGCGTTACACGATCTGAGCAAACTTGAACTCAAAGGCAAGATTCTAGTTTGCTTGCGCTATGGACCAAACGGAAAGAACGATCCACCTCTTGGAAAGGCAATGGGATTTCTAAGTAAGCTACAGAATGCAGAGAAGCAAAGTGCGTCGGGGATCATTTTCGTAGGCGATTCTGATGAAGATATTTCCCCAGACGATCTTCCTCTGCGTCGGGCAAAGGGTCCAATTGCGATCTTTCTCAAAGCAAGCGTGGCAGACCGCGCATTTCCCTGGCTCGTAGATTTTAAGAAGAATAGAACGGCGGCCGGGGAAAACATTCCCGCCTGCGATGATGGATGCAAGATTACTCTAACTACAGGATTTGAGCCGCGAAATCGAACTGGTTTTAATGTGGGTGCTTTCCTCCGCCCCTACAAACCGGGACAACGTTATATGATCATTGGCGCGCATTTTGATCATCTTGGCCTTGGGAATTTTTCAAGCATGGGTAGTCGAGGCCAGATACACAATGGTGCAGACGACAATGCTTCCGGAACGTCTGCCGTGCTCGAGCTTTCCCGACTATTTGCTGCGCGTGAGAAGGCCGGTAAGCCCATTCCGGAAACTCACAATATACTGTTTCTGAACTTTGATGCAGAAGAACGCGGCCTGTTTGGTTCGCTTGCGTATACAAGAGATCCGCCAGTTCCTCTGGCTGATGCGCTGGGCATGATCAATCTCGACATGGTTGGTAGACTGCGTGCGGACAAAGGACTCAATCTTCAAGGCAAAGATACAGGCGATGAACGTCTGCTAAAAATAATGGAAGAATCTTTTGCAAAAACCGGTTTTGAAAGCACGCGACTGAAGCTCATTTCCGGCGGCGGCGGCCCAAGCGATCATGCATCGTTTTATATGGCGAATTTGCCAGTCGCTTTCATATTCACGGGCTATCACATGCAGTACCATAAGCCTGAGGATGATTTTGCTCTACTTAACATTTCCGGTATTGCGCGCGTAGTTCAATTCACAGCAAGTTTAACAGACGACTGGCTGGCACAGAACCCTCCCATTGCTTTTCGACAGGCTCCGGAAACCAGCGAATCCAAACAGTACGAACTCAAAGTCAGACTCGGAATCATGCCAGGAAACTATGACAGTGCCAGCGACGGCCTGATAGTTGGTGGAATTCATAAGGGTGCGCCCATAGAGAAGACAGGGATTCGTCAGGGAGACCGTATCGTCCAACTCGGGACGACTAAGATTCGCGACATTCACGACCTTATGGAATTCTTGAGCAATGCTTCTACGCGGACCGTTTACAAAATGATCTACGTCCGGGGAAACCAGAGGATAGAGTCACAGACCGAGCTGATGGGAGAGTAGAGATCAGACTGCCGGTAGATTCAGAAAGAGTCTGACGTTAAACGACTCCAACCAGGTCAATGGAAGAAGTATGTTGCGCCCTTTGCGAAACACTCCAATTTCGTGATTTCTTCCCTGGACGGAAACAGGAAGGGAGAATGAAAACCGGTCAGCAACATCGCGCTGCGCAGATCCAACAACGATGTTCAGTATTTCTCTTGCGGTATCGCCAACCAGACTATCTTCAAAACGATTCTGAGTTTGGGTAAAGCGATTGGTAGCATCAACCGCGCTCAGCTCATCAAATGCAAGAACCACACAGGCAGGCGAGGCACCTGTAATCATTACGCACGCAGAAACATCAGCGCGCACAGGAAAGTCAATCTGCTCTGAGATTGAGCCCTGCTGCATCTCAATATTTAACATATCGCGGTAGGTTGCTTTGAGACAGGCTGCAAATGCGATGATGTGCGAAGTGTTCACTGGATATTCCTTAGTTGGATTGAAGATTGAGAAATATTTTTACATGTCGACTGGATTCCCATTGCATTGATATACAGACGCTTCTGCCGTGCTTGAATCCGCTGACTTCGTGGTTTTTACCCTGAACTGAAATTGGAAGGGAGAATTGGAAACGAGCAGCGGATATGCGCTGTGCTGATCCAACAGTAATATTTAGAAATTCACGCACGGTGTCTGCCACCAGGGGATGATCAACCGTGTTTCTTTCTCCAGTCATGAGCTGCGATGCGTCAACTGCAGCATCCGCGTCAAATGTGAGGATAACCAGGGCATGCTGTGAGTCTGCCTTCAATGTCATACTTGCAGAAACATCTGCGCGAATGGGCTCATCGCCAATTTCACGCACCTCTCCTGCGACCAAATCCACGCCAAGCATATCCTGAAAGGCCTGCTCAAGGGCCCGCGCAAAAATTAGAATATAGTCAGACGTCATTTTAGAAACTCTGAAATATTCTCCCAGAGCACACTGCCACGCACCGGCTTTTCAACGTAGGTGTTAACCCCCGCTTTACCCGCCTCCATAACTTTTTCACGATCCGTTACGGAAGTAACCATCACGATTGGCACCTGGCTGCCCGCTCCACGCACCTGCTTCACAAATGACAGCCCATCGAGTACAGGCATTTGCCAGTCCAGTAGCACCAGGTCAACGGGTGACTTCTCCATACATGTGAGAGCTTCCTGGCCATTTGTTGCTTCTACAATTTCAAATGACCTTCCCGCACCATACGTTTCAATGGTGCTCTTAATTACGCTGCGCATCATTGTGGAATCATCAACTACAAGAATTTTCATTTCGCTAACCAGTATAACAATATTGTCAATCTATGCAAATCAAATCATTCTGCCAGCAAACTAAGTGGCAGGAGTAAGCTAAACCTCGTATAGCCACCTTTCTTTGTTTCAATCCTGATGGTGCCGCCCAGTGAGCGGGCCGTTTGATCAACAAAATCCAGACCAACCCCACGACCGGCGCTATCAGATACCTGACTTGCAGTACTGAATCCTGAGCGGAAAATCAGGCGGATGATCTCACCTGGACTCATTGTATCCAACTCTTCCCTTTTTAGCCAGCCCCGTGCAACAGCGGACTCTCCTATTTTCAAATGATCGAGTCCGGTGCCGTCATCTTCTACCGTTAAGCGGAAATGTGACTCATCGCGCCAGAGTTGGACCTTAATCTTACCATCCAGCGTTTTTCCAGCCATCCGGCGCTCTTCCGGTGTTTCAAGTCCGTGATATACAGCATTTCTGAGTATGTGTCCCAGCATATTTCGAACTGGACCCAGCGCTTCATTCTTAAGCGGGCCTGCATTATTCGAAAACTCCAGGGATGCCGATTTGCCTTGCTCAAGGGCCTCTTGTTCAACAATGCTTTTGCTTCGATCACCAAGCTCCGCCGAAGCATCGAGAGTCTTTACGCGCAGGACATCGCGCATGTTAACAATCTTATCAAACATCGATCCGCCGTCTGCAATCTCTTCCCGCAAAGCCTCGGCGCGTTTGGTGACGTCCTGGCGCATCTCTTCGGAAATGGATTCATGCCGCAGCCGATCAAACAGATCTTCCAGTTGGTGCGCACGAGTTGCAATCGAATCGAGGTTAAGGGCTCGCGCATTTCCCTTGAGCGTATGTAGATCACGAAAACTTGCCTCAACTATACTACGATTTGCTTCAGGCTCAGTGCCGAGATCTTTAATACGCAAACCAACTCGTTTAGCAATTGCCTCAGACTCTTCGAGAAATCCAGTAAACACGTGCGGATCGAGATGTAGTATCTGATATAGTTTCTCGATTTTAGCTGATTGTTCCTTCTCGCGCTCCTGGAGTGCCGCTTCAAGGTGGATCCTTTCTGTGCGATCCGTAATCACAACAAGGATCTTGATTATCTTTCCGGATGCATCCTTGATTCTAGAGAATGAAAAAGAAAGAATGCGCACGCCCTCGCCCGCTGGATTCAGATACTTAAGATCGCGAAGGGGGTTTAGATCCTCAAACATTTTTGCTGCCATAAACGCATTGTGCAAGAGCTGATCTATCAACTCAGCAACACTGGCTTTGAGTTCCGGAGATGGGAACAAATCGGTGAATTGCATTCCCTCCGGCTTGAGTCCAAGCATTCCTGGAATCCTGCCTGAATATTCAGAATTGATCTTTCCGGTTTCATCCAACGTGAGAATTCCTTCACTGATGTTTCCAAGAATATCTGACAACTGATTCTTACTTTCTGCAAGCTCAGCGGTCCTTGCATTTACACGGGCTTCCAGGTTCCTTGCATGACCTTCTACTTCTTCAACCATCTCATTGAAAGTTGCAGCAAGTACTCCGAGCTCATCGCGCGTCCGCACGTCAATACGTGTGCTATAGTCCCGTAACTTCACCCGCTCTGCACCGGCGCGAAGCTTTACAACGGGACTGGCAAGCCAGCGCGCTATCAAAGTAGATAAAATGACCGCCAGAATAAAACTGATTGCAACTACAAAGACGGCGAGATACTTCAATTGCTGAATCAAGTTGAACTGTGATGTAGCGCTCATGTCAATACCCATCACGGCAATAACAGATCCGTCCGGTCTGAGGATTGGAATATACGCAGACATCCAGGTTCCCCATTGATCCACATAATATTCCTCGCTTGTTTGAACTTGCCCTTCGAAAGCTTTGATTAGCCCGGCCTGGGAGGAAACATTGTAAACTCTACCAATTTCTGAAGCCACTTCATCCGGATCGATCACTCCGTTGCCGTTCGCGTCCGCCACCTCATAATCAGCATCAGCAATGAACTTCAAGATAGTGCGATCCTGGGCTTCTGGAATTGTAACGAGCAGATACGCGTAGCGCACAAGCGGTGGATCATCCTTGGGCCACGCTTCCTGTTCAAGTGCTCCAAGCCCGGTCAGTCCTTTACGCGATGCGTTCTTAATCTGGCGTAAAGCCTGAACAACCATTTTGAAATCCGAAGATGCTTCGAGTTCTTTAACGCGTTTTTTCTCTATGCTTGAATGACTATCGCCGGACTCCAGCGTCATAACTTCGTTTGTTCTTTGTGAATCTTTCTCGGAAGCTGCGTTTAGCCTGTCGATGGCTAATCGATGTTCCGCTGTGAATAAAAACTGGCCGGTGCGCCCAATATCAGCCAGTCGATTTGCAAGTTCTTTCCAGACGTTTTTACGCGTAACCTCGTAGAAATATCCCAGACCAATTCCAGTTGTTGCTGTAGCCAGGAACGCAGCAAAAATTCCGATTTTTAAACCAAAGGTCAGTCGCATTTGCGGACAAGGAAATCTGAACAGACTCAAATGTCCACCGATAGAAGTTATTCGATTCCAGGTTCTTCAACTTTAGATACATTTAGGCAGTAGTTCCAGGGCTATATGTTTACCGCTTCGCCTAGAACTGCAGCCATTGCTTCCATTACACCCTCTGAGAAAGTTGGATGTGCATGCATAGTCCGCGCAAAGTTTTCAACCGTAAGTTCATTAGCAGCTCCGAGCATGGGTCCTGAGATAATTTCTGTCGCACCTTCTCCTACTATGTGAACTCCCAGAATCTGATTATACTCACCAGCCAGAACCTTGACAAATCCATCCATTTCACCAACAGCCCGGGCACGACCGCTGGCTCTGAAAGGGAAAACCCCTTTCTTATACGTGATTCCTTCCTCCTTGAGTTTCTTTTCGGTTTTTCCAATGGACGCGACTTCGGGATGGCAGTAGGTACAGGACGGGATCCAATCATAGTTGATCGGTGAAAAATGTTCGTGGTGCGAAGCTCGCGTGAATTTCATTCCCTCGGCAGCTTTAATTCCTTCCATGCTCGCGACATGCGCAAGGGACGCCGTTGGGATGCAATCGCCTATTGCGTAGATGCTTTCAATGTTTGTTCTATAGCGGTCATCCACAACTATGCGATCGCGCTGCAAGCGTACACCGATTGCTTCGAGACCCAGGTTGTCCGTGTTAGCCGCGACTCCGGCAGCGGAAAGCATTCTCTCAAATACTACGTTTTCCGTTTTTCCCGCGCTGGTTTGCCACGTTACACGCACTCCCTTCTTGCTCGGAAAATCTGCAGGAACAATCTCTGCCGCAGAAACACGAACTTTAGCCTGAACTTCCATTCCCCGTTTCTGAAAACTCCGCAATACTACAGCTGCAACCTCCTCGTCCTCTTGAGGAAGAATATGATCCATGGCTTCAAGTAAGGTCACCTTTGTTCCCATCGAAGCATAAAAATCTGCGAACTCAACTCCAATCGCTCCGGCGCCTAGAACACAGAGCGATTCTGGCTTTGTTGTGATACTCATCGCCTGACGGTATCCCATTACGAACTCGCCATCCATTGGAACACCAGGAAGCGCTCGTGCCCGCGCACCCGTTGCTACTATGAATCTGTCCGATTCAATTTCCTGGGATTGACCCTGGTTTTCTACACGCACCTTAAAACGATCTGTAAACGTTGCAGTCCCGCGAATCACAGTGATCTTATTCTTATTCATCAGGTATTCGATTCCCTTCGCCATGTCTGCGGCTACCTGTCTGCTCCGTGCGATCACTGCGGGAAAGTCGGCTTCCGCTGCAGGAACCTTAATGCCAAAATCTACAGCATGCTTCACCTGTTCCAGGAGATGCGCACTCGTGAGTAGCGCTTTGGTTGGAATGCAACCCCAGTTCAGACAGATGCCACCCAAACTTTCGCGCTCAATAATAGCGGTTTGAAAGCCAAGCTGTGCTGCGCGAATTGCAGCAACATATCCACCAGGCCCGGATCCGATTACAACTACATGATAACGTGACATAAACACTCCTGGAAATGGATTACGCCGGCGAACATTTCGACGGTGCGGGTCGGCCGCGATTCGCAACTGGCCTGCGAACACATCTGCCAGTAGCGTTAGAAAATTTCCATTTCTTTTATATGTGCTTCGACTGTTATGGCAGAATGGATTATTCGGAAAAATCACTGATCATACACGAACAGCTGCGCGGAAAAATTGGCGTAATGAGCAAAATGCGCGTCGAGAATATGGACGACCTTTCCGTTGCCTATACACCGGGTGTTGCTGCACCCTGCCTTGCCATCGCGGAGAACAAGGACCTTGCTCGTAAACTTACAATTAAGCATAATAGCGTTGCAGTTGTTTCTGATGGATCAGCAGTCCTTGGCCTGGGAAACATTGGACCGGAAGCTGCAATTCCCGTTATGGAAGGAAAGGCACTGTTATTCAAGCAACTCGCAGATATTGATGCCTGGCCGATTTGCCTGGCAACACAGAATGCAGATGAGATCGTTGAGACTGTCCGTCGAATTGCACCTTGTTTTGGCGGAATCAATCTAGAAGATATTGCAGCACCCAAGTGTTTTGAAATCGAGCGCAGATTACAGGACTTAGGAATACCCGTATTTCATGACGATCAGCATGGAACTGCTATCGTTTTGCTTGCGGGTCTAATAAACGCATGCAAGCTAACAGGACGCGAAATCTCTGATCTTAAAATTGTGATCAATGGCGCAGGCGCCGCTGGCCTGGCAATTACCAACATTTTGCGTGATGATGGTCCGGGCGACAAGGTAATGGCAAAGGAAATTGTAATCTGCGATACAAAAGGAGCAATCCACGCAGGCCGCGGGGACCTCAACAGCGAAAAATTAGAAATGTTACGTTATACGAACTTTCAAAACAAAAGCGGGAGCCTGCAAGACGTCCTGGTGGATGCAGATGTATTCATCGGAGTGAGCAAAGCCGGCCTCTTGAGTGCAGACGATGTTAAGCAGATGGCCAGGGATTGCATGATCTTCGCTCTGGCAAATCCGGTTCCTGAAATCATGCCCGACGAAGCTCGCCGAGGCGGAGCCGCCATCATTGCAACAGGCAGAAGTGATTTTCCAAATCAGGTCAACAATGCACTCGCATTCCCTGGAATCTTTCGAGGCGCACTGGACGCAGGTGCACGCCGTATTACAGACGACATGAAACTGGCAGCAGCGTTTGCACTCGCCGAAATGGTCAAAGATCCAAAGGCAGAACACATCCTTCCGAGAGTCCTGGACCCGGCCGTTTCCGCAACTGTTGCAAAAGCAGTTTATAAGGCCAGTGGTGCACGCGAATAGCCTTTTTGAGTTGACCTGAAGTTTAGCCCTCCCTCAATTCAGGCGTGAGGGGGACTTTGTTTGCACTGGCCATGCTGTGTAATCTGGCCCCGCTTTTCGCTCAGGAAAGCGTCACGCTCGGCGCCCCTCTCCCATTTAGGATTCCAGCTAACGGCGTTACTGAATCGTCCATGCGCGCAGAAATCCAGAATTCCCTGGAGCGCGCTGGACTGAGCGTAACCAATTCAAACGAAACCAGGCCGGATAAAACTTCAGGATTCTTCCTGGGTATTTACTATTCTCGCAGCAGGCTGGGCAATCTGGATCTATACGGCCAGATTTACGACGGATCAACCGGATACGTTGTGGATGCCGTGAGCTTGACGGATGAATACCTGGCAGAAGCAAACCTGGCACTTCCCGCAGATGAAATGAAACGGGATGACTCTGAACGCATTCGTCAGTTCGCAGATCGCATGGCTTCGCGTGTTGCAGGAAACCCAAGGAAAACAGAGCGCACAGAGAACATTCAGGAATCGATACTTGCTCTTCCAATTGGAAAAGAAGTTGAGTTCCCCGTGCAAAGACGGGCTATCACAGGTGACGTGTTTCGAGTACTCGAAGATCAAAAAGTTGTAACAGCTACAAGACAGGCCACACGTATTAAGGATGCTCCGGCTGCGGTGTACGTCGTAACAGATCAACAAATTCGTGAGCGTGGCTACCGGACCATTGTGGATGCGCTTCACGATATTCCTGGATTCGACATTATTCATATCTATGGAATCTTTCCTGAACTTATTCACCAGCGGGGTCTCGTAGGAAATAATCAGCGCACGCTCGTCTATATTGATGGAATCCTGGATAATAACCTCACAGAGCAGGCAGTCCTGGGTGGCACCCTGCGCTTTCCATTGTATAACGTGGAACGAATCGAAGTAATCGGCGGACCGGCTTCCGCATTGTATGGAGCGAATGCTTTTAACGGCGTGATTAACATCATTACTAAATCCGGCACAACAAATCCTGGCGGGGGAATTCAAGCTCTAGGTGGCTGGCATGAGGATAATTTCCACAATCCAGGTGGTGCAGTAAACATCGCTGCGCGCGGTGCACTAAAGACGGAAGATACGGTCTTTGAATACAGCGCCTCTGCATACTATCTCAGATCAGCCGGACCAAACTTTGGTGACATTCACCAGCTGGATAAGAAAGGCTTTGATCCAAACGACGCATTGTATGCACTTGAAAAAGATTTCTGCGGTGGGCCATGCAAACCAGATGGGACATCGGTCGGTTCATGGTGGTCGCCTTACTACAATTCACCGGAAGACACATACAATATAACAGCCCGCTTTGCGCTGGGAAATTTCAGATTTGAAACGATAAACTGGCAGTACCTCCAGGGAAACGGAACTTTCTCTAACGGCACCCAGCAAATTGATACAGACCGGATTCCAGGATTTACGGGAGCAAGCTGGGACTTCAGAAATAACAGTGCAAGCATGGGATATCTCCTTCCCATTAGCTCAAAACTCGGCCTGGACAGCGAAATCACGGTCAGGCATACAGATGTACTCAGCTCAAGCCACGATGAAGCCCCAAATACTCCCGGGCCGGATGCATACTACAGGCCATACGATGTTACCCGTGCGGTAACCTACGGACGTCCCGATTTTTCATATACGCTGCATGAAAAACTGAACTGGGAACAAACGCGAAAAGCAAACCTGACAACAGGAATTGAATCTACTTACACCGTTGTACCCGCAAGCTACGGTTCAGAAAAACGCTTTAGATACGTGAATAATGCACTGTACTTGCAGCAGATCCTTGCGCCATGGAGCTGGTTATCGCTCACGGCCGGTTACCGTTATGACTACAGCACAATCTATGGAGCTGCAAATACTCCGCGCCTGGGCGCTGTATTTACTCCCATCCAGGATTTGTCGATCAAGCTTCTGGCAAGCTCGGGGTTTCGTGCGCCCACTGCCTGGGAATTATTCAATGCAACCAACCAGCGCAAAGCAAATCCTGATCTGAGGCCAGAGCAGTTACGCTCTTATGAAATTGGAGTCGGATATCGGTTCTTTAAAAAATACTACGTATCTGTTCAACAATACTATAATAAATTAAGTAATCTATTGCTTGAGGTTCAGACGGCCGAGCCAAACCCAAATCTTGCAGGGGCAAACTGGAATCAGAATCAGAACGTAGGAAAAGCAACCATTTACGGAACAGAAGTCCAGGCAGACTTGCAAATCTTCAAAACCCTCAGCGTTTTTCTAAACTATACTTTCAATCGCGGTCGGTACGAGAGCCTTTCGTCTTCTCTAACTACATCTCCTTCAACAGCAGGCAGATTGGGTGATGATCCTGCATTTGATCTGTACGCTGCGATTTATAAGCAGTACCTGGGCCGCACAATTGTACCTGCATCGGGACCAATTCCAAACATTGCACCCAATCATGCAAACGCCGGTCTTACATGGAACGTTATCCGCACACTATCGATCTATGCTGGCGTGAACTACGTTGACATACGCCGCACAGTGGCATCAAATCCAGTTAAGACTGTGAAGGGCTACACCATGGGTACTCTCAATATTCGTTGGGAAGATGCATTTATCACTGGGCTCCATTTTGATTGCCTGGTCAAGAATGCAGCAAACGAGCAGTTCTTTGACCCTGGAATTCGCACTGCGACGGGTTCCTATTATCCAACCATGCATCCACTGGAAAAACGCAGCATCTGGCTCAGCGCCGGAATGAAATTCTAATTCGAGACCAGGCAGTCAGACAAAAACAATCTATCACAGATGCATACCCGTGGACGCTGATCCTGGGTCGGCTATTTGATATCTGCGGTTTGTCTATCTGGCCTGGAGTCTGCGCAGGGCATCGCGTTTCTTGATAGAAATCCGCAGATACTCCTGTGCCTGTTTGTTTCCTGGATCAATCAAAAGTATATTTTCAAATGTCTGGATTGCACGATCGTATTCGCGCTGATCGTAGTCGCCAATCCCTTCCTGCAAGTAAACAGGGATCTGGGGTTTTTGCTGTGCGCGGATGCGCTCAAGACCTTGCGTAGCCTTTAAATTTTCCGATGAATACTTGATTGCTGCCATGTACTGGCGCGCGGCATCGTACGGATTGGCCGCACCATCGCCCCGGATCCGCGATTGTTCGCTTACTAAAAGAAGGGTGGCCCGCATTCCTTCGCGTGCTTCTGGATTGCCTGGGTTAATTTCAATTACCTGCCTGTAACCAGCCAGAGCGCGCTCGTAATTCTTCTGCTCATAGTCACGACGTGCAATGTCAAGGATGTGACGGGTTTGAGTTCCGCTCATGCGCTCAACGATTGCACTTTTATAAAATGCTGCAGACGCATTTCCAGGATCACGCGCCAGAATCGAATCAAACACAATTCGCGCAGACTTGAGCTTACCTTCATTCATCAAGTTCACGCCAGCAAGAAACAAACGAGTTCTACTTGCACGCTCTTTGATGGGCCCTGGAATCTCCAGACCTGATTCCTTTGCAAAGGACTCATTGAGTGAAAAGAAACTTTGATCCGGAAATACTACGCGCCTTTCACCGCAATCGCGGCCCGAAAGTACACGATTCGCCATGTCGGCTGTCAAGGATCCAATTCTACCATAATCAGGACGAATTGAAAACGTTGCGCCAGCCTGCATAAGAGAAGTAAATGAAGTCATAAGAATGATCTTATTCTTTTTACAAAAGTCAGAAAGTATCTGGAATTGTTCGCTGTCGTAGAGTGCATCGGGAACTAGATAATAGGCGTCAGCCTTCCCTTTGATGGATTCAAGTGCCCGGGCAAAATCATCTTTGCTTGTAAGCTTTGTGCGTCTGAATTCTACTCCGTTGCGAAAATCAAGGTAATCCCCTTCCTGCGCTGCAAACTCACCTTCCTCAGTTGTATAGAACGCGTAAACATTCTTTGCCTTAGGGGAAATCTGCTTGAGCGTTGTGAAAAACTCTGACAATGAAACGTCCATGCTTACACCGCATGCGTCAGGCCTGCCCGCCAGACCAAATGCACGCGGAGAATTTACCATGGAAAATATTACGCGCTTGTCTTTAGCCTCAGCAAGCGCAAGGCGAGTAGCCCTGGACCCAATGGTAATAAAAAAATCTGCGTCAGAATGATCGGTGAAATAACGCGATAGGCGCGACTCATCCTCTTCAAGCGAGTCAAGATACGTCACTGGAGCGTCTACAGAGAGGTCAAGAGTTGACGTTAATCCTGTCAGCGCATCGGCATAAATCCCCGTGTCGGAGGAAACCAGGACCGGAGCCTTTTTGCGTGTTGTTTTCTGGGGCGCAATCGCGGAAGTTAAGAGGGTCAGTAGTAGCAAGAAAACAGCGCGACGCATCCTACACCTTTGCGCGGCTGGATGCTGCGGTTGTTCGATCGGGAATTTCAATGCAGATCATGGTAAGATCATCCGGCAATTGATCTGAGCCAGCGAAGTCGCGCCTGAACTCAAGCATGTCTTCAATTACAGTCGAGGCGCTTGTGCCTTCACGCCAGCGGAGGCGATCACCAACATCCAGGAGATTGATTACTTCACCGCGCTCGTTTGTGCTTTCTACGAGGCAGTCTGTGTACAGAAATACGCGATCGTGTAATTCAAGCTGAACGCTGTCTGAAGTATACTGAATATCACGAAAAATTCCAAGCATCGGCTGTTCAGTGAAAAGTAGATTCACAGGCTTCTTCCGATCAGCCGGAATATGGAGAAGTGGCGGATGACCTGCCGTCAAGAAATCCATGCGATACTGTTGATCAATTCGCACAAGGCACGCAGTTAGAAAGTAATTCGAGTTGGTTATCTCAACCATTTCCTGATTTAGCGCAAGCGACAAGCGCGCCAGATTTTTCCCAAGCGCACTGGCCTCTTCAAAGCGGCGCTTGAACAAAGACTTGGCAGCAATCGAAATCAAACTGGATGCAACTCCATGACCCATTACATCGCCAATAGCGGCCCAGATTTCATTCTCAGATTCATAGAACTCCCACATGTCGCCGCCGAGCTCTGCCATTGCCTGATAAACCCCTGCAATTTGAACGAGAGTGTGGCGACCAAAATCCTGTGAGAGCAATTGAGCCTGCACAAGATGTGCAATTTGCAGTTCACTTTCTAGAATTTGCTTCTGTCTTTCCAACAGCTTATTTTGTTTTTCAATTGTTCCGAGCGCATCTTCCAGATCCGTTGTAACACGAATAAATTCATCATAGCCGGCCTGGAATGCCTGCGTGTCTTCGCGCGACTCAGTTAGATCCTGAAGGCTGAGTAGAACTGTCCCACCCGGTAATGACTTTTTTAGGAATCGGACAAACCTGATTTCTCCAGAGGCCGACTTAACGTCCAATCCGGAACTAACTCCTGCGACACCCACAAGAAAGTTTTGAAATTTCTTTTTGTTCCTTTCATCAAATACAATATCTTTCCAGGTTTCAACGTTGAGATGCTTTTCAGTAAGCCCGAGTAGACTTCCGGCCGCCGCGTTCAATGCACTGATACAACCATTCTCGAGGAGAACCTCGGCGGATGGCGACTCATGCCAGAGATCGCGACGTTCAGTCATCAAACCCCTCGCACGGTTGTGAATTTGGATTTTCTAGCAATCACATCAAGCGCTCTGAACGACGCTGCCTGGACTTTGCGATTTGAATCGTAAATGAACTCGCCCTTGATTCCCTTTTCTGCTAGAGCACGCAACAGTGCGATCAGCGGAGGGATACTTGCAGAATTCATATATTCCAGTGGAACAAAATTACATCGGATTGATTGCCTGGATTTTCCGGCTTCCAGCACGACCGTTTCAAAATACGGGTCCAGGAAATCCTCTGGATTGGGCGCATGTATGGCTCCCTTCCAGGTGAGTTCAATCGTAGAGCCATCCAGAGTGGCCTCGATTTCAAAATCGGTCATGGTTAGATTATCCAACGCCATTACGCCTGCTCCAGTGGTCGGCTTGCCATAATCGTAACGCTCTCATCCTTAACATCTGCCTTCAGTGTGAACTCTCCCTCGTACGCGATGCGATACAATCCCATACGACTAAAGCCGTCCGGGCTTTCCTTAAGCGTTTCAAGTCGCTTAACGTAAAGATCAAATGGATCTCCTGTATCAATTGTGCGAATCACGGACATGAGAGCCTGCTTGGTAATTGGATTCTTGCTATAACTTGTGACAGTGAATCTACAAACGTTATCCTTAACGTCGAATGCAAACTGAACCGGCTTACCTGAATCTGAGTCAGAATATTTTAAAGCATTCTCTAACAGTTCGATTGCTGTGAGTGTTGTTTGTTCCAGGAAATCTTTAGACTGAGCGCGCAGGCTCGCGTCATTGTGAATGGATTCTTTGATCCTCTTGATCACATTCCATTCCGGCTCGATTACAAGCGAAAAAGACATTTCAGCGATTCCTCCGAACCATTGCGAAGGTAATGTCGTCTGCCGGCCTGATCTGGCCACAATGCGATCTGAATTCCCACATAATCTTGCGTTCAATCACATCCAGCTCCTGCTCTCCGCTCTTCCGGATGATTTCAGCAACCTTTTCCTGACCGAACATTTCCTTTCGCACATTCATGGACTCGACAAGTCCATCCGTAAACAAGAAAAGAATGTCTCCGCGGCCAAGTTTTAGCCGTACGCGAACCGTTTCCTTCTTTACGCTTCGATCGATCCCAAGCCAGAACCCCTCCGAGGGCAATGTTTCTATCTTTTTTTTGCTGGCGCGATAAATGAGGAAATCCTGGTGCAACCCGGCGGCCACAAAGTCTCCGGACGAATCCGCTCGAAGAAAGGTCGCCGTCATATATTTGCGCTCTTTCAAACGACGAATGTTCTCAAACAGCACTTCATTTACATGTAAGAATGCGGACTGTGGGTCCATCCCAGGATTTACTTCCATAGCAGAATGTATTGCGGTCTGCGCCATGAGCATGGTTAACCCGGCGCGAAGCCCATGACCTGAAACATCTCCAATAAAAAACCAGTAATGCGATTTCTTATTATTCCTGACTTCAATAGAATCGTAATAGTCGCCACCAACCTCATCAGCCGTTTCCATAAATCCGTGAAAAGAGTACGGACCTACAACTCCGTTGGGTGGAAGGACAGCCATTTGAATGCCGCGCGCAATCTCAAGCTCGCGCTTGATTGCAGCCTGCTCTGTGCGAATCTTCTCTGATTCTTTAAGTGAGCGTGACATGTTATTAAACGTATTTCCAAGCTGGCCAATCTCACCTGCGGTTGAAATATCTACCGTAGTTCCCAGCTTTCCTTCTGCAATTTCTGAAGCAGCATGCGCCAGTTTTTCAATCGGCATGGAAAGTCGCGCAGATAGAAGATACGCAATGATCAAAGCCGCAAGCATTAGAAAGAGCGACACAATCAAAATACTGTTTCTGATACGATCCACAGGACTGTAGATGACAGCTCGATCGAATTCGAATACGGCTGTGCCCAGTCTAATTGGCTCTGAGCGCGGAACGTTTACGAACAAAGGAAATGCAAAACGGATCTTTCCTGAAATTTCAGTTGTTCCAAGTTCATTGATTGAATTGAAAAAAGCCAGATCGCTTGCTCCAACAATTTTTCCAATTTCAGATTCATCCGTATGAGCGACTATTGCACCGTAGTCATTGCCTTTCTTTTTCTGACTGACTACATACGATCCAAGCAAGCCCTCAATCTTAGATTTCTTAACCGCGAGCAATGCCTGGCGCGTGCCCGCGAATACTTCCTCAGACAGAAGCAACTCTTCTCGAGCCTGATCCGCCAGGTTGATGGAAAGGTTCTTACAGACATCAAGTGTCTTTTCTACTAGAAGGCGTTGATACTGGAGAATTACAACCAGTGAAAGAACGGTAACTGAGAAGAATACAATCCCCGATGTCAAAAGCATCAGGCGTACGCGAATCTTCAGCCGACCGCGCAGGTTTGCAACAATACCCATGGCTTTGCCATGATTGTGCGCCTGGGCCAAGGATTGACAAGTTTTAATCTGCTATTCGATCTCGAATAGCACTGCAGAACCCGGGGCTACGGCTGATCGTTTTAAAGCTGCGATTGCCTCATGCGCTTGCGCTGGATCTCGAAAACATCCAAGGAATAGATTGTCGCGTTTTTGCGATCCCGGCACGGTTATGCGAAACGAGAGTCCGCGATCTGGATTCTCTTTGAGGCCTTCACATGGCAGAGGCGACATATCGCGGAGTTCTGGGATCTTTGCGATGCGCCGCGACAGCTTGTCAGCCTCTTCTGGCGTAAAGGTTCCGACCTTCACAAGATAGCGCGAGGGCGCTGTATCAGCGAATGACGTATGCTGCTTTTCGGTCTCAGTAGATGAGACGTCCCGCGCTGGTTCTTCGGTTCCGACTCGGCGTGGTTCCCCCGGGGCGTTATCCGGAAAACGAACAATGTTATCACTGCCGCGCACGCGCATAATCTGCACGCCAGCCATCAGGCCAGCCGTAAAAGCAAGGATGCAGGCTGCCAGGACGAATGTATAGGTCCGGTTTTTGGTATGAATGGTTGGCGCGTCGACCTGCTCTGAGTCCCGACGAATGCGTTTTGAAAAATCAACGTTCTGCATGGGTCCTGTTATATGGAAAATATCGGACCAAAAGTGAATTTGGACCGAAAATTTCAAAGATGGCCCGGTTCCTTATCCTCGTTTTGCTTTCTGCGGGCTCCATCTCCGCCCAAACCACGTTTCGCCTGAACTACAACCTGCAATCGACGGATGTAACGCCAGAACAGATCCCGGCCCTGAGTAACTATGTTAAGTCAAATCCGGGCGCGTATTTCCTGGTTCAGGGCTTTGCATGCGACCTGGGTGGGTATGCTGTCTCACATCGTGTAGCCGAACGCCGCAGCAGGACTGTGCGCAATCTCCTGCCCGATGTGCCAGAAGATCATATTCAATTTGCAAACGCGACAGTGATCAAAGGTGAACCCAGGATCGACCATAGAAGGCTGGAAATAGCTGCATTCCCGTCAATGGAGCTCCTCGCTCCGGCATTAGCGGAAGCCAATCGCAAGTCTGAGATAGCTCATGCAGAATTCCCCGAAGCCATAACAACTCAGGACACGCCCGCTCCGGTGAGCGAAGGCCGGCCATGGTGGATAGCTTTACTGCTCGTTCCGCTCCTCCTGGCCCTGGGATACGCATTCCGGGCCAGAAAAAATCCCAAAACCGAAGATCACATGCTTACGCCTGAACAGGCGGAAGCCGTTCATGCAATTACAGGACAACCAGTCATCATACCAAGGAAGCGGCTTAAAACCGCTATTCAGCCGGCAAGTTTACTCTCGCCGGAAACTACAATCGACGAATTCCGGAGCAAAGATATGGCATCAAAGAAAAAAGTAAAACCAGTCCCAACCATTCGTAAGGCGCTGGATAAGCAGTTTGAAACCCGATCCCTGGGCGAAATTGCAAAAAGCCCCATTCATGCGCTGCAGGGCCTAACACCCAGGCATAGTAAGATGCTCGAAGAGGCATTTGGGATCAAGACAGTTGAAGACCTGGCCTCGCTTAAATATTTTGAGCTGGCGCGGGCCATTACGGTTCTTGCCAGATACGAAGAATAAAGTTGAAGCCAGAATACCGGTCTCAATACTTACTTTTCTGAACACCAGAAAAGCGAATGCCCCAGATAACCGGTAATACATCGGACCTGAAACCCAATCAGCTCCATCGCCTGAAGAATTTATCACTGCGCAGAATCCGTGAAAACGCTCCCGTAAGCCAGGAGTTCGCGCGCAGTCTCTGTGAACTATCTCAGGAATTATCAAGGCAATTAGGCGTACTGATCGATCGTCAGGGGCATATTCGCAATGTGCTGGTTGGCGATGCCGGTCGTATTTTTATTCCTGAACTCCCTCGCGAAAGGTCAACGCGTCTGCGCGGACTGCGTCTGGTCAAAACGCATCTGCGTCATGAACCGTTAAGCGACGAGGATCTGGCCGACTTAACTCTTCTGCGACTGGACTACATCACAGCCATAACTATCCAGGATGACGGGCTTCCTGAGTTTTTCTATAACGCGCATCTGTTGCCTGGTAAGTCGCCCGGTTATGAACGTGAAAAGCCGGTGCGCGCGGGACAGTTGCGTGAAGATCTGCGCGAGACAATAGATGAACTGGAAGTATTATTCAGACGGGAAGAGTCCAGACTCAAGAAAGCAAGTCCCCTTCCCCGCGCACTTCTTGTTGGCGTATACACGCCCGATATGCGGCGCAAGCGCTCACCGGAAGATTCAATGGCAGAACTGCGGGAACTTTGTAGCACAGCCGGAATTGAACCGGCCGGTGAAGTAATCCAGAGGAGACCAGTAATAGATCCAGCAACCGTCGTGGGTTCTGGAAAGGTGAAAGATATTTCTATTCTGGCAGTCCAGGAAGGAACAGAAATCCTATTGTTCGATCAGGAGTTGTCTCCGGCGCAAGCAACTCGGCTTTCTAAATTATGCGATTTAAAAATACTTGATAGGACCCAACTAATTCTGGACATATTCGCGCGCAACGCTCGCAGCCGCGATGGTAAGCTACAGGTGGAATTAGCACAGCTTCGTTATCTAAAGGGGCGCTTATCTGAAACCGACGACAATATGTCGAGGTTAACCGGTGGAATTGGTGGTACGGGGCCTGGAGAAACCAAACTTGAGATTGGACGCAGACGCGTGGAAGACAAAATTTCAAGACTCGAGCGCGAACTTAAATCCTTAAAGAAACGCCGCGAAATCAATCGAAAAGGGAGAAAGCGCTCGGGGATTCCGGTAGTATCGATCGTCGGATATACAAATGCTGGGAAATCAACCCTGCTAAATGCCCTTACGTTTTCAGAAGTGATCGCGGCAGACAGACTGTTTGCAACTCTTGATCCTACAACGCGTCGTTTACGTTTTCCAGAGGAACGCGAAATCATTTTATCTGATACGGTTGGATTTATCCATGAACTGCCGCCGGAACTTTCGCGCGCCTTTGAAGCCACGCTCGAAGAGCTTGGAGATTCAAGCCTGTTATTGCATTGTGTGGACGCATCCGATCCGCGCCGAGCTGAAAAAGAGACTGCCGTTCTTGAAATCCTGGGCAGACTTGATCTACTTCAAATTCCAAGACTAAATATCTACAACAAATGCGATCGCCTGAGTCCGGAAGAGGTGGAACGAATTGCAGAGAACGATGATTGCGTTACGGTTTCAGCGCAAACCCGCTGGAATCTGGAAACACTCATGATTCGAATTGAACACGAACTGTTCCTGGAAAAGAGGCGCACTAAAATCACGGCGGCAAGTGCATGAGTGCACTGGACGAAATCCTTGAAGAAATTGAATCAATGCGCGAAGGTGATCGATGGGAAATCACTCTTGAAAGTGTTCTTGCAATTCTTGGCGTAACCTACGAGGATTATTGCAAGGCGCAGTATCACAAGCGCAAGAAAACTGGGATGAATCTCCAGGGCTTTTCAGAGGAGAACGCAGGACGATTGGTCGAGATGCTTGCGGGATTTGGCTACGATTCAGCCGGAGCATTTCAACGCGCTGGATATTTTTTCTCTGCCGATTTCTTACAGGAATGGCAGGAGTTTTTTATTTCCGTTACATCTTCGCGCTTGCTTGGGCATGAAGTGGATCGATCTGAGCTCGAAAATGCATTGTCTGCATGCCGAAAACCGGGCGATGGACTAGAATTCTATTGCGAAACCAAATTCAATCTGGAAGAGCTTGTCCAATTTGCATCCAGCCTGTTTCTGCGAAAACATGGGATTGAATCGCATTCCGTCTCGGCTGGAGTTCTAAATAGCTATATTCTCCAGATGTACAACCAGCGAATTCTAAAACGCGAAGATTTATTCTCAACTCTAAATGCTATCCTGATCGAAAAGGCCATCGAATGGCGTATCCTCCGTGCGGCAGATGTTAGAAACAAAATCGTTCTACCGCCAGATCTAGCTAGAGCACTTGAAACGCTTGAGATGCTTACGGATGAAATGCCGCAGAACGACGAGCTGAAGCGCCAGTATCGTACGCTTCTAAAACGATATCATCCGGACGTAAATCCAACTGGCCTTGAAAAAACCCGCGAGATCAATACGGCCTATACGTTTGTAATCACACGCATGCATGCAATGGCTGAATCCTGAGTTACGGGGTTCTCGTTGGCTGTGTTACGATTGACAACGATCCGCAAAATAACCAAATTCCCCATGCGAAGGCGCTTTGTCATCATTGTCACTTGTGGCGCCCTTGTACTCTGGACGGTTCTCGTTGCTGTTGGCGCGCGTGAGGGTTGGTGGCGATCCAGGGTTGCGGTCAGAGGGGATACGGCGGGCTTCATCCGATGGGCAGAGAACCGATACGCTGAGGAGTCACGCGGCAATATTGCAATCGTGTTGATGGATAATGGACACGTTGCGGAAACCTATTTCGCCTCACATGGACGCAAGGTCGATAGCACCTCTGTATTTCAAGTCGCCTCAATGAGTAAATGGCTGACGGCCTGGGGCATCATGACGCTCGTTGAGCAAAGGCGTATAGATCTCGATGCGCCCGTCTCTCGCTATCTCACACGCTGGCGCCTCCCCCCGAGCGAATTCAACAACGATGAGGTTACCATACGCAGGTTGCTCAGCCATACCGCTGGCTTGACTGATGGCCTGGGCTTTCGTGGCTTTGGTCCAGACGAGACGTTACCTTCAATCGAAGAAGAGCTGAGTCACCCGTCGGATGTTTTGCCCGGCGCCAGCGGAGTTGTGCGCGTGGGAGCACGCCCGGACGCAACATGGCGGTATTCGGGCGGCGGTTATCTCATCTTACAATTGATCATCGAAGAAGCCACGCATGAATCATTCAACAATTACATGAAGCGCGCTGTGCTTGAGCCGCTGGGGATGACTGCTTCGACTTTCGTCGATCCGGATCCCAGGCACCTTGTGGATTTCTACACACAGGACGGAACCGCAGCTATCCACTACAAGTTCACCGCTACCGGTGCGGCTTCGCTCTACACGTCCGCCAAAGACCTGACGCGCTTTTTGCAGGCTCAGATCGGCACACCTAAAGCTCCCGCCGGAGGAGGAGTGTTAAGACCTGCAACCCTCGCGTTGATGCATGCGCCGCAGGCGTTCCTTTTTGGCCTACCGGTCTGGGGGCTTGGGGAAACCCTCTACGCGCCGAGCGGCGTTGGCCGCTTCGTCATCGGTCACGATGGCGGCAACTACCCGGCCATAAACACTACCGCCCGCATTGATCCGGGAACTGGCAATGGCATTATCGTCCTTTCAACCGGCAGTACCAGTCTCGCAAGGAAGATTGGTGGCGAGTGGCTATACTGGCAAACAGGAACTGTCGGCCTTGATACACTCGTCCTGTTCGACTTACGTAGCATTTTGATTCTGTTCGCCGCAGGTGCGATTGTGATCGTACTTGGAGGTTTCTTGTACGCACGGTTCTGGCTCGTTAAAAAAAAATTAGTCACGGCTCACAAGCCGAGTCGATAGAGACGGGTAACTGTGGCAAAATGAAGAATGTCATCCGTTGCATTCCGCTTTAACTCCCGCGTAAGATATCAAGATTTCGTTGATCCTGCCTCAGTTAAGGCCGGATTTCTGATATTCCTACTTTCGCTCCTAATGGTTTCGTGTGACAATTTTCCAGTTTCCTCGCAGTCGGCGAGTCAGACGGCAGCCCTGCTCATGTATTCAAATACGATTGCACCTGCGACCGTTGCCTCGACGGCAACCTCCGGACCATGCAATCCATGCAAATTATTTGTGACCACGGCCGATAATCAGCCCGGCGTCAATTTCACGAGCATAGCCCAGGCAGACAGCCGCTGCATGAGCGACGCAGGATACCCGGGAACCGGAACCTATAAGGCCTTGCTGGTCCAGACTTCCGTTCGCCTGGCATGCACAACGGCCAACTGCTCAGGGGGAACATCAGAGCATCTCGATTGGGTCCTGAAAGCGAACACGACATACCAGCGGACAACGGGAGTCACAGTCCTCACTACAAACGCGAATGGTATTTTTGTGTTCGGAACTCTAACCAATCCCATTTCTACCGGTGTAGCCGGGTGGTGGACAGGGATAAACGCCAACTGGACGTTTAATGGCGCATGCACAGGCAACGCCTGGAACAGCACTGCCGGTAATGCACTCTATGGAGATCCAAACGTTTCAACAAGCGGCGCCCTTTCCGCCGGACCTGACGGGTGCACTACAACTGGAAGCAAGCTCCTCTGCATTCAACAATAGCTCCGATTGTGGGACAATCAAAGCCTGAACGCGCTATTCCAAGCAGTTGACAGAGCGCACGGGAAATCGTTCACTGTAACGATGAGGCGATTCGGTTCCTTCACGACTGCAATTCTGTTGTCACTCAGTGCATTTGTGTCTCTGCACGCTGAAGTAAATTGGATCGGCCGCATGGATAAGGGACTGGCACAGGCAAAGAGCCTTGGAAAACCAATCTTTGTGGATATCATGGCTCCCTGGTGCGGCTACTGCCGTAAGATGCGCCAGGAAGTATTTCCCTCCAAACGCTTCCAGGACATGGCAGAGACATTCGTATTCATTCGTGTGAATGCAGAGGAAGATATTTCCATACGCAAGTTCAATGTGCAGGGCTTCCCTACACTCTTGATGCTAGATAAAAACGGATATTTGATTTCGAGAATTGATGGATTCGTGGAAGTCGATCGTCTTGTCTCTACTATGAAAGACGCCCTGCTCCGCGCCAACACGGAAGACAGACTGGTACGGGAAACAAGAGAGAAGCCAGGCATTCAAAGCTCATACAAAGCCGGGCTCTACTACGCAAGCGTGGAAGATCAAGTGAAAGCTCGCGGACATTTCCTTGCAGCCTGGGAAGCCGGTCGGGCGGGAAAAGATCGCACCAGTCTTGATTCGCTATACAATGCAGCCGTAAGCTCAATGGAACTTAAAGATTACGGGGCTGCAGTCAAGCTCTGGTCCGATTATTTACAAAACTATCCAGGCCGTGATTCAGATTTCGCATACGCCAGGTATTTTCGCGCACTCTCACTTCGCTCAATGGGTCAAAATGCACAGGCAAAAGACGACCTGGCATACGCAGCAAATTATCTTCCAGAAGGCGAAGACAAGCAATCCGCGCGGAGAATGGCCAGAGTAAATTGAATCCAGTAGATTTTGTTCATCCACACATACGTAACCTGGCAGGCTACGTTCCCGGCTTGCAGACGGAAGATCCCGAGATCATTAAGCTCAACACAAATGAGAATCCATTTCCAATTTCAGCCGCAGTAAAGAATGCGCTGATACGGGAACTGGAGTCCGGGCAGTTACAGAAATATCCAAACCCTGTTTCACAGCAACTCCGCGAAGCCCTTTCAAAGAAATACGGTCCGCAGCCAGAATCTTTCCTTGTTGGAAATGGATCAGACGAAATCTTAAGCATCTTGTTCCGAGCAGTACTTGGTCCCGATTCCGGAATTGTAACCGCACAACCGACTTACAGCTTATACCCTGTGATAGCAGCGCTATCAAACGCCCCGTGTACGGAAGTGCCGGTCAAGTCCAACTGGCAAATCGATCTGGAAACAATGCTAAAAGCAATGAGTGATACAAAAGGGACCGTCAGACAGACGTTATGCGCCTTTGCCAATCCAAATGCACCTACAGGAATTGCAGAAACAGAAACTGACCTGCTCTCGTTTGCGGAGAGAAATCCAGGTCTTACTCTAATTGATGAAGCCTACGCTGACTTTGGCCGCGTAAGTGTGTTTCGTTTTGCAGGCAAGAGCGAGTATCCGCGCCTGCTAGTTTCCGGAACGGCCAGCAAAGCATTGTCCCTTGCAGGAGGGCGCATAGGCTGGCTCAGTGGACCTGTACCATTTATTCAGGAACTTGAAAAAATCAAGGATTCATACAATGTTTCGAAACTCGCACAGGTTGCAGCGTGTGCCGCAATCCAGGATTCAGATGAAGAGAAAGAGAGAATCAAGCAGGTACTTGCAAGCCGCGACTGGCTTGTCCGCGGATTAGACAAACTCGGATTTCAAACCTTACCCAGTGCCGCCAATTTCATTTTCACAAAACCACCGGCTTCTGTTTTAGCGCACGCTTCTAAAAGTAATCTCACGGCTGCCGGTGCGTACTATGACCTTCTATTAAGAGAAAAAATTCTGGTTCGTTATTGGAACACAGCACAGCTCAAGGATTGGATTAGGATTACTATAGGAACGCAAACGCAAATGGAAACCCTGCTTCGGGTTACTGAAACATTCGTTTAGATGTACATTCCAGAGGGCTCCATTCGCGCCGGAAGCTTCCTGGTCGCTGCATCCGCTGTATTTATTGCCACTTTAGTCCTGGTCATGTTCGCGCTGTTTCAAAGCGATGCTGATTTGCTGATTTTAGCGCCAGCACATTTCATCTGGTTTAGTATACCCATTGTGCCTATTCTTGGAACAATCGTATTCATGTTCAACTGCGGCTGGATATTTGCATTCTTAATTCTCAGGCGCGAAGTCAACAGAGTGCAGAGACTAGTGCTTGCAGAAATGCAAACCCTGATTGGTACTGAAAAACAAAAAGTTGCATGGGGATCCAGACGAGGGAGCTTGCTGCTCAGACAGAATCTAGGACTGAGTTTTCTTGTACTTGTTCCGGCCATTGGCCAGTGTATCTTCCTGATCCGATTTGCTGCCCTCCATACTCCGGTTCTAACGTGGTTGCAGTTTTGCGCCATGGTAGTGGGGCTAATCGTAGTTCGTGTTTTCTGGTCCATATTTTGTGCACCCTGGCCTGAGATCAGTGGCCTCGACACTGCAGCCTTTGCCAGGATCCGGCGCACCGGATTTCGGCTGCTACGTCATGGCAGATCACGCAGCCAGGACGCAATTGCCGGTATTGTAGTTCTGCTTGCGTTCATTGTTGGAATTAACGTGGCCCTCGCGCAAACGCGGCTGAGCTGGCTATTGCAATGGGAACTTACGCGCATTTTCCTCCCTACGCTCACGGTCAGGCACACGGCCGGTCTTGGAATTCCCGAGGTGGAAGCGGAGGCATCAGCGGACTCTGTGCTCGACTTGAGCCACCGCGATCTTCAATGGGCGGATTTGAGAGGTAGTATTCTTTCAGGTGCCTGGCTTTCGGGTACAAACCTGCGTGGTGCCCGGCTAAATGACGCAGACCTATCTGGAATTCGAACGCTTGAGGAACCTGGTGACGATGCTGGCTGTTCGATGTACGTAAGAGAGCGCTTAAACGCGATTAATTTGAGTCAGGCCAATCTGAAGGGAGCCAGCCTGGCGGGCGCCGACTTGCGTTGTGCAAATCTGGACGAAAGCAATCTGCAATCTGCGATTCTGGAAGAGGCTAATCTATTGGAGGCTTCAATGCGTTCTGTCACCGCAAACGAGGCGCGTTTCTCCGGAGCAGATCTAACCGAAACAACGGCTATGCGAGGTGTGTTCACTAAAGCCAAATTTACCGGCGCGATACTCCGTAGCGCAACGTTCGATGAATCACAGTTTCAGGAGGCCAATCTCGAAATCGCTGACTGTTCCTTTGCGTCATTTAAATCTGTAAATTTCTCAAGATCTGATCTGCGCGGAGCTACGTTTCTGCGGTCAGACTTGACCGGAAGTTCCTTCAAGGCAGCAAATACTGCAGGAACACTGTTCTTTGACCATATTGGTAACCCAACAGAACTTTCGCTTTCTAATGAGGATCCATTTGAAGTGCGCAGGAGTCTGGCGTGTCGCGATCCGTTCATTACCCATGCGCTACAGCGACCGTTGCCCGAATATCGCTGGGAAAACATTGGGCGCCAGAATGCCTGGATTGAACTGCGAGACCGCGCAACTGAACTGAGTAGCCGCATTGCTCTACTCTGTCCGGATGCAATCCAGGATATTCCGCTTATGCGTGATCGGGAAACCGGGGAAGAACCTACTTCCAATCAATAAATGTTTTGCGCTGCGCAGGCTGACATTTGGGGCAAAAGAACGTGTCATAGCCCAGGACACTTTCTCGCCTAATGCTAGAACCGCACCTGGGGCATGGTTCATTCTTACGATTTCGGACAAGCATGTGGTCCCTTACTTTCTCATGGAGCAAATGCTTTGAACCTTGCACAGAATCTATTCCAGATTGAATCACTTTGTTGATTGAGCGGAACAATCCTTCTTTCTGCTCCTGATCAAGCTGATAACAGAATGTCTTTGGATGAATCCCTGCATCGAATAAAATCTCGTCCGCATACGCGTTGCCAATTGCACTGATACTTTCTTGCTCCATCAGGAATGCTCGCACCTGCCGCCTGCTTGAGTTAATCAATTCAAGAAACTTTGCCTCTGTAAACTCAACAGAACGAATATTTACGCCCTGTTCCAGAAAGCGCGGGATTTGCGATTCTGAACCTTTCCGAAGAAAATAGATTTTTCCCATTTTCTTGTTATCGAGATACGTCAGTGCATGATCTTTCATCTGAATGGAAACTAAGCCCTTGCGCTTTTCGAGGGTGAATGCACCCGCAAGCATCGGGTGAACAATCATCCGCAGATCGTCGCTAAGCTCAAAAACAAGAAATGGGCCATGCCGCCTAACGTCTGTGAACGTCTTTCCCTTGAGCAAATCGAGCGACTCGCCCAATAGATTTCGAATTATGATTGGCTCCTTTACATCAAGCCCAACGATCTGTTTACCTGTAAGTTCAGGCTGCAAAACGCCTTCAAGGTAAACAAGATCCGGTAATTCTGGCATTAATTCAGGAAAATATTACCGGCATCAAACGTGCCGCCCGTGGTAATTGTGTACGTGCGCCCTGTGCCTTTAGTACTCACGAGTGAACTTCCAGTATTTGGAGCCCATCCGCTTGTGAACGAAGCTGGGGTCATGAAACAATCAATATGCCTATCGATGCGATTCTTAAACCCGGTATCTATTGGCTCAAAGGAAAGCTTGACAGTGCTGCCTCCGGGAATCCCCGAAATCAAAAATGTACCGTTGCGCCCAATGCTTGTGTGCGAAGAGAAGAACGTTAAGCCAGTCGTGGCAGAATCTTCCGCGATTACGAGAGCACTTACGGCGGAAGCGCCGCTTGCGGTAAGCAATCTTCCGGTAATGGAACCGGCAGCTCCACCCATAGAACCTGTGCCCTGTGCGCTCGAAAGAATGGGTGAGCTCACCCCCGCACATGCGTCCTGTCTTTGGCTCAACAACAAAAGCAGAAGGAAGAGATCCTGATTTGATAATCCGGATTGTTTTTGTGGTTCAAGACCAAGAACGGTGCAATTTATGCCAAGGGCTAAGAGAAGTATCATAAGTTTACGGAGCATAGATACTCCGCGCACCCGCCAGATCGTCGGGATTCAGCGTAGTGGAAGAGTTTGAAAACAAAAACGGAAACATTACCGGGAGACATGCCACACCAGAACAACCCGCCGATTGCGCCGTAACCGTTCCCATATTATTTCCTGCTATTGAATGCGCGAGTCCAAGGACATGCCCAATTTCATGAATCGACACTTGCTGAAAACGAGTTGTTGTTGAGATTGAAGTGCCATTCAGGAGCAGAACCCCTGCGCACAAATCCTGGGGCCGCGAAGAATTAGCGTCAAGGCCAACCCCTATGCCCAGAACCCCGCTGGTTGGATCAATGCCAACTGAGCGCAAGACGCTTCCGTCTGAGTCCCAGACCAGCCAGATTTGATTAGATGTTGGGCTGGAAACGAAATTGCTTACCGCTGTGGCGTCCATGGTACGCTGGTACGTAGGGTTAGTAGGAGCGCATGTGCCCACCGGGCAGAGCAAATTTCCGCCCGTAGGCGTGTTCCATTGAACTATGACAGGGGCAATAGCAGCCTGGAATGTTCCCGGAAGATCCGCGTCATATATCATTGTAATTGGGCGACTCCCCGATGTGTTACAGGAAGTTCCAAAGACCCATTGCTGGCGTAAGCCGCCGGCCGTTGTGAAATAGTACCAGGCAAAAAGGGGCGTGCTGAACAAAAGTAGAATTACGCTGATTGTCAACCAGGCTCGTTTCATTTACCCACCAATTTACGGATCACGTTAAACTAACAAGAATTTACCACTGGTTTGCGCAAAAAAACCTTACAAAAAAGAGCAGGTTTTTCAAGCTTTTGATCGTCGCGACGGGTCCAGCGAAGCATCCAGCTCATGCGGTCATATCACCTTTTAGAGAATCACCTAGATATGCCGCCTAACGTTTGTCGATTCTATTGTGGCTGTGGGTT